>JAHRAM010000187.1 GCA_020027305.1 Acidimicrobiia bacterium
CCAACTGCATCTGTTGCAATAACTGCCACAAGTGAAGAGTCAATACCTCCTGATATGCCTATTACCACTTCTTCAAACCCATTCTTTTTCACATAGTCACGAGTGCCAAGCACAAGCGCTTCATAGATTTCTTCTTCACGGGGTGTTTCTTTTAAAACCGCGCTGAGATTATTTTTTGTCTTTTTGGCAATTGCATCATTTAAATCAAATATAAAAATATCTTCCTTGAACTGTTCAGCCATAGCAATAACTGCCCCGTCGTAATCAATTGCCATAGAACCTCCATCAAAAACCAGCTCATCTTGGCCGCCAATTAAATTGACAGAAACCACAGGGCATCTAAACTCTGTGGCTCGCCTTGCCAGCAAATTGCAGCGGTCAAAATTTTTGCCAGCATAATAAGGTGAAGCATTAATTTGGGCAACCAAATCTGGCTTCATTTTTTTCATGTTAGAAACTGCTGCTCCATCAACCCAGAGGTCTTCACAAATTGCTACACCAACTTTTTTGACGACTTTTGCGCCATCTTGTTTTGTATCAACAACAATAGGCTCGCTCGGAGCGCCTTCCACAAAATATCTATGCTCATCAAAAACTGCATAGTTGGGAAGATGGCTTTTTTTAACAACCTGTTCTATGCTGCCATTTCTCAAAACTGCCACGCTGTTATACAGTGCTGGCCACTTATCATTTTCTAGTGGTTTTTCACTTGGCAGCGGGCACCCTACAAGAGCTGTGCAAGTTTTTGACTGGCTGGCAATTTCATCTAAGGCGCTTTTACATTCTTGAATAAAACCACCCTTCAACAAAAGGTCTTCTGGGGGATACCCACAAAGTGCCAACTCTGGAAACAAACAAAGTTCTACATCTTCAGCTTCCACATAGCTAAGGGCAGAAAGAATTTTATCCTTATTGCCTTCAAGGTCACCGACCCGAAAATTGAGTTGAGCTAACGCTACACGCACGACTTATTAATTTTATATGCAATTAGAGAACTTAGCTTTAACTTAATAAACAGCCGCTTAATTAATAGAATTAATAGAAGGCAGCCACCCATTAGAAGGCATTCACCCATTAAATTTAATACAGATTTCTTAATACAGATTTCAATCTAAACAAGGTGAGGCACCACAACACTTAGCAAAACTTAGCAACACTTAGCAAAAATTTACTTGCTTAAAATGCGACTATAAAGTTTTTTCGTTACCCAAAATAGAGCTAAGCCGAATAATACAACTCAAACTCCATCGGAGTTGGGCGAGTTGAGACTACATCAATCTCTTCTCGCTTGCCCTCAATATATGCTTCAAGAAGCGAGTTGGTAAACACAGACCCTTGTGTTAAGAAATCATTATCGTTTTCAAGAGCCGATATTGCTTCTTCTAAACTTTCAGGCACATTTGGAATGCCTTCGCGCTCAGTTTCTGTTAAGTCATAAATATTTGTATCTAATGGCGCAATTGGTTCAATCTTATTTTTAATGCCATCAAGCCCAGCCATGAGCATTGCTGAAAACGCCAAATATGGATTTGCCATTGGGTCAGGGCAACGGAACTCTATTCGCTTTGCCTTAGGACTTGAAGAATACATTGGAATGCGAATTGCAGCTGAGCGATTCCGCTGAGAATATGCCAAGTTGATGGGGGCCTCATAGCCAGGCAATAGTCGCTTATAAGAATTGGTAGTAGGAGCTGCAAATGCCAGCACAGCATGAGCGTGCTTTAGCAATCCACCGATATAGTAAATCGCAGTTTCTGAAAGCCCTGCATAACCCGACTCATCATAAAAAAGCGGTTCGCCGTCTTTCCACAAAGACTGATGGGTGTGCATGCCCGAACCATTGTCACCAAAAATCGGCTTAGGCATAAAAGATGCGCTGAACCCATTTTGGTCGGCAACATTTTTGACAATATATTTATAAGTCTGAACTTGATCAGACATTTTTAGCAAATTGCAGAACCTCATATCAATCTCAGCTTGCCCTGCCGTTCCAACCTCATGATGATGAACTTCAATTTCTATCCCGACACTTTCAAGTGCGTCTACCATATCAGAGCGCAAGTCTTGAAAGGTGTCAAGGGGTGGAAGTGGAAAATAGCCCCGCTTGTGTGGAATTTTGTGACCAGAACTAAGAGATCGTCCAGTTTCTGACATCAAGTCACCACTCATCCATGGACCTTCATTGGAAAATATTTCAAAGCCAGCACCTTCTGGGCGATTGGAGTATGTGACAGAATCAAAAATAAAGAATTCTGGCTCTGGGCCAATATGGGCAACATCTGCAATGCCAGTAGATTCCATATGCTTCACCGCTTTCTTTGCCACCACCCTCGGATCTTTTTCATATTCTTCACCTGTAATTGGGTCACGAACAATACAGGTCAAACATAAAGTTTTGCGTTCATTAATTGGGTCAATCATTGCTGTTTCGGCATCAGGTATAAGAATCATATCTGAATCATCTATCGACTGAAACCCCCTAACTGAAGAACCATCAAACCCAAGCCCTTCAATAAAAACATCTTCGGTTAGCTCACGAATTGGTGTAGAGAAATGATGTTGGAGACCAGGCACATCTGTAAACCTGAAGTCTACAAATTGGGCTTCGGCATCTTTTGCCATCTGGATTACTTCTTTAGGGCTAGTCACTTTTGTTCTCCTTAATTAATTGTAAATTTTTGTGCGGTTTAGATTTTGTGTGTAATTTAGTTTAGTTTTATTTAGCTTCTTTTAAAATTGGGGTAATCTAGTCAGGTTTTTGACATATATATATTGGTATGTATTATATTTATATTTTTCATTGAGCCTGTTCATCAGACTTGTCTGGCTTAATATCTTTTGTGTTGTCTTTGTTGACAACTTTCCAGCCGAAACCTTTTCTAAGCCCCTCCCCCAGAAGTGCGGCCACAACAGCCATAGACATTAAAAACCCAACTGGTATTACAACCAGCAGAATTATAATTATAATGAGCTGACCCAAAAACTCAGAGAGCTAGCTAAACGACTTGCCACAACCACAGGAGCGCTGAGCATTTGGGTTTTCAATTGAGAACCCTGCTTCAAGCCCATCTTTATAATCAAGAGTTGCCCCTTCTAAAAGTGAGGCGCTGGCAGAATCTACCACAACAGTAACATCGCCAACGTTAGATTGTTTGTCGTCTTCAGAAATCTTTGCATCAAAATACATTTCGTAGTTATACCCAGAACATCCGCCTGGTCGAACTGACACACGGAGTGCCATATCTGTAGCATCTTCGGCCTGTAGAAGCTCATCAACTTTCTTGGCTGCATTATCTGTGACACTAATCATTTCTCTGTCCTACCTTTCTATTTTTTTCTCTTCTACCTTCAAGTATATATTATCTAAGGTAGAATTTAATACATATTTTATAAAAAATGAAGCTAACCCCAGAAAACATTGAAACCCTCATGCGAGAGGTGATAGACCCAGAGCTTGGGTCAAATATTGTGGAGCTTGGAATGTATCGTGGGGCTGACATTTCAGATGGCACTGTGACCGTGAAGGTTGCCCTAACCATAAAGGGCTGCCCGCTTCGTGCTCAAATTCAAAACGACATCAAAAACCGCCTGATGATTTTAGAAGGAGTGCGCGATGTGAAACTTAATTTCAGCGAAATGACACAAGAAGAAAAAGCTGCCACGATGGATAAAGCAAGAGAAAATATTTCACGCCAGCAAACCGAAACAGAAATTCCACCAAATGCGCGTGTGCTTCTAGTTGCATCTGGCAAAGGTGGTGTGGGGAAATCTACCGTGACGGTTAATCTAGCAGTGGCTCTGGCAAGACAAGGCTATTCAGTAGGGTTGCTAGATGCTGACATTTGGGGTTTTTCAGTGACCCAACTGCTCAACTTAGAAGGGCGTCTCAAAGGGTCTCTAGAGAGCAAAAAGATTCTTCCACACGAAGTGGAAATTCCAATTGCTCTAGATGGAAACGGAGATGGAGCAAAAGGTGAACTTAAAGCAGGAAAACTAAAAGTCATATCTATGGGGCTTTTGGTGGAGTCAGAAGAAACTGCCTTAATGTGGCGTGGGCTTGTTTTAAATCGCGCAGTTCAACATTTCTTCCAAGATGTTGAATGGGGTGAAATTGATTATCTGCTCGTAGACATGCCGCCTGGCACTGGCGACATACAAATGGGCATAGCCAAACTTCTACCTCGTGCTGAGATGATTGTGGTTACCATACCTGCAAAAAATGCAGCCAAAGTCTCTGGGCGGGCCATTGCTATGGGGCGAAAAAATTATCTGCGAATAGCTGGCGTGATTGAAAATTTCTCTGGCTTCACGACAGCGGATGGAACAGAGCATTTCTTGTTTGGAAAAGGCGGAGGCGAAGAGCTTTCTAAGCAAACTGGGGTTCCCCTGCTTGGCAAGATTCCAATTGACGGAGCCATTGCTGAGCGAGGCGACAGCGGAAACCCTATAGCTCTAGATAGTGATAGCCCTGTCGGCAAAGCGTTTTTAGAAATCGCAAAAGGGCTACCGCCTCATGAAGATATGTCTGATTGTAGCGCAACCACAATCAAGATTAACCTTTCAACAAAGTCTTCTTAGGAAGCAAATCTGGCAAATCAAATCTAAACAGGCAAAAAAGCTCTAAACAGGGAGCGTAATCGCGCCCTTATCTGCCCCAGTAGCAAGCGATGCATATTTTGCCAAGAACCCTGTTGTGTAACGAGGGGGTGGATGCTTTAAACTCTTGGCGCGCTTGGCAAGAGTTTTCTCATCAACCTTTAAATCAATGCTGTGATTTTTTACATCAATACTAATGATGTCGCCTTCTTCAACCAGTGCAATAGGGCCTCCCTCTGTGGCCTCTGGGGCAATGTGTCCGATGCAAAATCCATGAGTTCCACCAGAAAATCGCCCATCGGTTATGAGCGCAGCATCTGCTCCCCTGCCTACGCCTTTTAAGGCGCCAGTGATGGCAAGCATCTCGCGCATGCCCGGCCCGCCCTTAGGCCCTTCATATCTAATAACCACCACATCGCCAGCATTAATCTTTTCATCCATCACAGCATCCATAGCTTCATCCTCTCCGTTAAACACTCGGGCTGTCCCTTCAAAATTGTCAAAGTCAATTCCTGCTACCTTCACAACAGCTCCGCCTGGGGCTAAGCTACCCCTCAGCACTGCTATCCCGCCCAACTCATTTATAGGCTGGCTGAATTCGTGAATAACATCACCATCTGGTTGAGCGATTTCTAGGTCTGCCAAATTCTCTGCTACGGTCTTTCCAGTTATGGTTATCTCATCTGTGTGTAGCAAGCCTTCGTCTGCAAGCATCTTCATCACCACTGGCACACCACCCACTTTGTGAATATCTAACATATGATATTTTCCGTGAGGTTTTGTGTCTGCCAAGTGGGGAACTTTCGCTGCCACCTTATTAAAGTCTTCTAGCTTTAGCTCAACTTCTGCTTCGTGTGCAATAGCTAAAAGATGAAGCACAGCGTTAGTAGAGCCACCCAGCGCCATCACCAAAGCTATGGCATTTAAAAATGCTCCCCTTGTCATTATGTGGCGCGGAAATATTTCTGCTTCAAGCAGACTTAGCACTAGCTCTCCGCTCTTTTGTGCAATCTCACCACGTTCGGCATCAACTGCTGGCGCTGATGCACTTCCAGGGATTGACATTCCTAACCCCTCGCCCACCGCTGCCATAGTGTTTGCTGTAAACATTCCCGCACAGCTCCCAATAGATGGACAGGCATTTTTTTCAATTGCTTCAAGTTGCTCATCAGACATCTGCCCTGTGGCATGTGCTCCCACAGCTTCAAAAACCGTCACTAAATCAATGGTTTCATCGCCTAGCTTGCCGGGCAATATTGAACCGCCATAAACAAAAACGCTAGGAAGATTAATGCGCGCTGCTGCCATCAGCATTCCTGGAAGCGATTTGTCGCAGCCAGCAAAACTTACGAACCCGTCTAGCCTTTCAGCATGCATCATGGCTTCTACTGAATCGGCAATTATTTCACGACTTACAAGCGAGGCACGCATTCCTTCATGCCCCATTGAAATGCCATCGCTTACAGCAATGGTGGCGAACTCCAATGGGTATCCACCCGCTGCTGAAATTCCTTGCTTTGCCCTTTTTGCCAAATCATTCAATGGAATATTACAAGGTGTCACCTCATTCCAAGATGATGCCACACCAATCTGGGGCTTATCCCAATCAGAATCCCCCATCCCCACAGCTCTAAGCATTGCACGGGCAGGAGCGCGGATAGCGCCTTCGGTTACTTCGTGGCTTCTAAGTTTTTTATTCATGATTTTTTAACTTGCTATTTTCTGATTTGCTATTTTTGATACAGCTTTTAATTTATGTTCTAAATAAAAATTTAGTCTAAAACTAAACTTATTTCTTTTCAAAACAACTGATGCTACTGACTTTACAACTGTTACCCTTAGGCTCTAAAGCCTTACGTTTTTTTTGTTTCGGCTGACATTTATATATAGCTTTTCAAAAAGTTCAATCAAATGCCGTGGAACTTCATATCCCAATGCCTCATAAGATCTCATCATTTGATTTCTCGCCTTAATAAATGAACCAAAATTTTTTGACTCAGCAGATAAGAGCAGAAGGCGCGACATACATTCATCGCAACCTGGAATACACATTAGCCCTTTAATAACGGCAGAGCGCGCAGTTTCAAAATCTTTTGCCTCAATCGCCAAATCGCAAAGCTGGTGTGCCACCGTATCTATCTCACACTCTAACTCATAGCGAAGTCCATTTTCAGCCCACTGGATTGTATGGGTTTTTCCCATTGAAATTGGAACTCCCTTCACGAGCGACAATGCTTTTTTGAGTAGCTCAATTTTTTTCTGACATCGCTCTTGGGAATTTGCCAGTTGCCAAAAAATTCTAAATTCCTCAAAGTCTGCTTTTATCTCTGCCTCTAGCCTATAAATACCGTTGGTTTGAGTAATATGATGTGTGCCTTCATGGCTCATCCCTAAACTACGGCGAGCTCTACTGATAACATTTGCAAGGAGCTGACGAGAAGGAGGTTTTTCTGGCGGCCAAAGCCACCTCATCATCTGGTCGGCCGAGGCCCCACTTCTGTTGGTGGCAAGAAAGCAAATTAAGCTAAGTGTGTGAAGTGAACGTGTACGGTGAACCTCATTGGCTATGTGAACTGGTCCCAATAAATTAATCTTGGGTATCTTATTTTGCTCATTTAGCTTTTGGTTTTTAGATATGGTTTGGTTTTTGTCTATCTTTTGACATCCGTTTATTTTTTGCTCATCAAAAAATAGGGCTTTGATATAGCCTGCAGTTCTACCATTCAACTTGCTATTGCTATTCAATTTTTTGTTTGGGTTTATGAAACCACCTGAATGTTGCTTTTCTAAAGTATTGCTCTTTAGAGTATTGCTCTTTGGCGATACAGACAAATCTTTTTTAGAAATATTCTTAGAGGTTGAGCCTGAAAGAAATCTATTTGAGGCTTGTTTATTTGAGGCTTGTTTATTTAGCATTAAGCCAAGTGGTGAAAAGCTGATTGTTGTATCAGTAACTTCTAAAGTCGCCTCGCCCCTAGAGTAGCCCATAATAGATGAGACACCCTTGCCAGAAAGCAACTCCAGTCGGGCAGTCAATTGTCTGTTATCGGTGAATGGGTCAAGCACCAAAATCGGCGACCGATTTTCCCCACCAATGTGATTTTTTGCTTTGTAAGTTTTTAAAAGTTGTTTTTGGGCTGAACGTTTTTTTGTGTTGCTAAAATTTTGTGCATGCTTTTCAACAATTGGCAAAATATCACTGAGACGTTCTACAGCCTTAAAATTTTTGCTAGGAGGAAATTCATAGCCAAACCCCACGCAAAAAATCGTGCTAGGGATTCCAGTTCCTACTTGTGAAACTAATAAATCCCCCGCTAGTTCAGTTAGATAATTAACTATTTGAATATGTGCCCCAACAATTCGAATTGACTTAGTGACTTCAAGATTTAAATAGAAAACGTCTGCTTGGTTATAATAACCAACCTGTGCCATAAGCCCATTGCTTTCTAAACTGCCAACAAACTCCAATTTCTTAGCAAATGACATTTCCATTTCCCAAATGCTTCCACCCAAAAGAGGTCTGAATCCTTCTGGGGCAAATACTTTTTTATCAAGCATCAATAAAATTCGATTGGCTTCAACCCCAGCCCCGATAATTTTTGGTTGCCCACGATTTCTAATCTTTGCTTCCAAACAAGACTGAGCCATTGAAAGGGCTTTGTCTAAAAGAAGTCGTTCAGCTCGTTTTTGAGAATTTGTGTCAGTAAGTGAAGTGGTATTCATTTTTCTTCTCCTATTTGTTTTTTGTGTTTATTCTTTTTGGTATTCTAGGGATGCAAATTTTGTGGTGGCTCTAGCTGAGTGACTAGCACTTATTAAAACAATGCGATTGCCCCACAGCTCAACGTTTTTAGAAATAGAAAGGCTTACTCTATCGTCTAGAACTTTCACATTGGCTGTGGCATTTGCATCCAGTTTGGAAACTGCGAGCAAAGCACGTTGCTTAGCCCTTTCAGGATGAACAACGAGCTTGCCCGAAATACGAAGCTGGCTTATATCAATTTCTTGTGCGGCATCTCGTGCAACTTGTGTTGCTATATCTGCCAGCCGTCTTCTTCCATTTCTAATTTCTGCTCCATCGCTTAGCAACCAGAAAATCGAAAGAATACCCACAAGTGAAATCACCACAAAAACACTTACCACTCCACCTTCAGAATGAGAAAAGCTAATGCGGTTTTGTTTCTTTTTTGCTTTCATATTTTTGGTTTAGACTGAATATTTTTTATATGGCTCAAGTGCGATACCTATCTATGACCTCAACTGAGCTTGATTGAAAAGACAACTTTGTGGGAATCTTGAGTAGGGAAATCCCAGCCAATGAAACTTGGCAGTCGATGCTTACGCCCACAAATCCTCCTGGCTCAAAATCATCACTAGTAGTTGCAACCGAAAAACTTTCACAAACCTCTAATAGATATGTAGAAGCAGTGTCTGTTGCAGCCTCTTTTGCTGATTCAAAACTTCTAGCAAGTGAAGCTGACCTGGCAGCTTGTGCAGCAGCGTCTGAAACATTTCCCGCAACCTCAAAAGCCTTGCCTGCAAATGACACCAACATTAAACATGCCAAGATTGATACAGCTAGAAGGGAAAACTCTAGGCTAGCCATTTTCTACAACTCCCAATTCAAGTAGCTCAAATTTTTCCAATGGGCCAGAGGCCTGTTTTTGAATGTTGGTCGAAAACCCAGCAAGAATTTTTGGAGAATTAGCAGACACATAAACGACTGCCCCATCATCAATAACTTCAGCTGAAACTTTTAAGTTTTTTACCAAAGCATCTTCTCCAATTAGCTCATTGATAGCCATTTTTGTTTCCTCTAGGTTTTGGGTTCCCTTAAACACAGAAAGCCCAACATCAGCAGCATCTGTGAGGGCAAGGCTGGTGTGATACAGAAACCCAAAATGAACAATCGACATAATCATCGCAAGTAGCAACACATATATAAATGACATCTCCAAAGCTGTGGAGGCTCTTTCTTGGCAACGAATTTTTTGCAAAAGAATTTTTTGCCATTTTTTTAGTGCCATTTTTTATGCAGCAACCTTTCTATTTACAACGTAGGAGTTGTATTTACATTGGTTGAAATCTTTCCAGTAGCATTACTGGTCTGAGTACGAACTATTGCAACTACAGCTATAGCAAGGGCGGCCACACCTGCTACCAGAAGTGCCCACTCAGTAGTGGCAAGTGCTTCATCTTTGCTACGAAGCTTTTTCCATAAAACAGGCACATCTAAAACAATTAGATGTATCTTGGCAAATGTATTGTTGACTATTTTCATTTTTGTCTCCTTTTTTTGTGTTGTTGTTGTTAATTAATTGGTTAGGCTCGCTAGAGCCGGATAGGCAATAAACGCCATAAACGATATTGCGATAAGAACTGTAGGCATTGACATTTTTTCGCCCAATGCATTTGCTTTAGCACGCGCCTCAGAAAGCCCTTTTGTGGTGAGAAGCTCTGCCTTGTGAGTTAAGGTTTCTTTCAAGCTGGCTCCTTCTTTATCAGCAAGAGAAATGACAGCAGCTAGCTCTTGGATTTCAGCTACCCCAGTTTCTTCTGCCAACCGCGCAAACCCTTCATAAACAGGCTTGCCATGAACACGGCTCCAATCAATGGAAGAGCGAAGTTTAGAAAACGCCCAACCTCTGCCAATGGCTACTGCCTGAAACAGCGCTCCATCAGTGTGGCTGCCACCCGCCAGCAAAATTTTCACAAGGTCAAGATAGGCAGCTAGAGCAGTTCGAATAGCATCTCGCTTTTTTTCTGCCAGCTCGCGAACTTTTTTATCAGGGAAGAAAAACCCAGCTGCCCCTGCTGAAATCGCCACTATCAAAAACCACCAATTAGAATCGCTAACAATATTTAAAAGGCGAAATAGAAATACCCCGCCAACTGATGCAACAACTGCTGCTACTAAAGCTGACTTGACCTTAACCCATGCTTGGCGACTGGCAGTGATGCCAACCAAATTTAAATCACTGCTTAAATTTTTTATTGAATTTTTTGTTGGGCGAAGGGTTTGGATAACTCGATATGAGCCTGCTTCCAAACTTTGGCTCAACAGCTTTGCTTTTGAGAACTTTGCGTCTAAAGAATTAGAATTTGAAGAGCTTGAAGTGAGCAAGGTTGTGTCTAAAGAATCTTGCCGATTATGTCTTTGCCAGATAAGCTCCAGTGGCTTTCTTATTCGACTTCTAAATAAGAACACTACCCCAGCAAAAACTGTGACAATTCCAAATAAAACCTGCATTATGAAATCCCCTCCTTGAGTTCAAAATGACGGCTTGGCTCATTAATTTTTCCCATCTGTATAAGCAAGCCAAACCCACCTAAAAATCCCACCCCCACAACAAAAAGAACAAAGTAACCAGGGAATTCTTTATACGGGCTAAGATAACCTTTTTCGAAAAAATATAGAGCAGTAGCAACTGTCAAAGTTACGCTCATAACGATAAGGGCAGAAGTTCTATGGCGAGCTCTACCCTCTTCAAGTTCAAGTATCACCCTGCTATCTGCACGAATTGACTCAGCTTGAGAGCGAAGTAGCTCAACAATGTCGTGTGCACCTTTCACCACTGAAAGTGCCAAAGCAGCAACAATCTTATCTGAAGCAGGGTGTGCCATAGCTACCCCAAACCTATATAGCGCATCAGCAATAGGGCTAGTTTCAATGTCTTTTGCAAGAGCTCTAACTTCTTCACGGATAGGTTCTGGGGCAATGGCGGCAGAACTGATAATTGCTTTTTCAATTCCGCCGCCCGCTAAAAAGACGGAGTGGAGCATTTCCGTCCATGAAGCAATTGATTCGCTCTTTTCTGTGATTTTGTGGGTGCTTCTTTTAGAACCCAACTTCCCCCTGAAAAGAACGATACCTATGCCCACAACTAAACCCGCTACAAAAATACCAGTGAAAAGCCAAATGCCAACCCCAATTGCTGACCCTAAAATAATGTTTCTAAAATTGTGGTTTGGTTTTTTAGATTGAATGCTTACCGACAACTCAGACCGTGATGCCTTAAGAACTTTCTTGCCACGAACGCCTAGGCTAATAAGCCAAACTCCTAGCCCGATAACAGCACCGAGAAACAATTCAAATATTAATGTGAAAATCATTGCTCCCACAAATCCCTATCTACCTTCATGATTTCAGAATCAAATCCATTGTTTATGAGATTTTTTAGTGTCGGATCCACACGAAAAGGCTCACCAGAAATTACTGCTCTGCCATCTCTACCAGGTTTCCAAATCTCATTTGATTGAACCCGATCAGAAGTTGCATCTATAACTTCACGGATGGATGTAATGCGACGCCGACCTGAAATATGGTCAAGGTGGATTACAAAATCAACTGCTGATCCAACCAAACGATATGTAAATGACTGAGAATATTGCTGCGCAGTCATTGAAGCATACATAGCCAACCGCTCAAACGCCTCTTTAGTGCTGTTGGCATGAATGGTACATATTGAACCTTTTTGCCCAGAGGTCATAGCTAAAAGCATTCCCAAAACTTCTGGCCCTCTAACTTCACCAACCACAATGCGATCTGCGTGCATTCTTAGGCACTCACGCAACAAAGACTCAAGGGTGATTCCACCAATGCCTTCTAAATTGGGTGGGCGAGCCTCCAGCACACCGATGTCAGGATGGTTTTCAATATAGTTCTCTAGCCCAAGTTCAAGTTCGTCTTCTACTGTAACAATACGTTCATTAGGTGGAACCTCATTTAGGATGGCACGACAAAGCGTGGTCTTTCCAACGCCCATCCCCCCACAAATAACAATATTGAAACGCCCCTTTATAGCTGCGCGCAAAAAACTGGCAATGGCTTCATCAAACATTCCCTGAGCCTTGAGCTGGCTAAGGTTGGCAAGCTCGGCATTATGAAAACGTATTGTCACCATCGGCACAGTAGAAACATTCATTATGGCATGCATTCTTGCCCCACCTAGAAGTCGCATGTTTAAAATGGGGGTGTTATAATCAAACCTTCTAGAGCTCCTGCCAAGTTGACTTCCAGCAAGCCTTATTTGGTGAATTAGCTCCTCATTTGAACTGGCTACAGGTTCTGTCTGCCACTTGTTACCATTTCTATCAACCTGCCAAACTGAATCGTATCCATTGATGTGAACATCGCTCAATGTTGGGTCGTTTAGAAATTTCTCCCAAAGCCCTGCACCAAAAATATTGCTGAAGGCAGATGCCCTGATGCTTTCTTCTTCGTGGCTAGAAAGCATAACCATGCTACGGTCAAGCCGTTTTTTGGCAAGGCGATTAAGCCAGGTCTTTGCGACATCTTTTGCAAAATCTTCTTTTGCTTCTTGTGAGGGGGTCAAAGATTTATTGTGCTGTTCTTCAACCCAGTTGCCAAGCTCTCTTCTCAAAGTAGTGGTCAGCTCATCAATTAGTTGTTTAGTTGCTTGTGTTTGATTTTCACTATTTGTATTTCTTTCATTTGGAATGCTCTCAGGCATTTCTTTTGCATCTTTTTCACCTGTTTCATTTGCCTGAATTCCATTTCGTTGAGCTCCTGCCATTTGAGACGAAGTTGAAACATTTGGATCGATGTTGTCATCGCCTAGGTTTCCAAATTTCATTGTTTCCTTTTGGCTCTCATCAACTTCTTTGTAGCCGTTTTGGGAAATATCTTTTTCACCATTTTGCTCATTGCTTTTTTTGGATATCATTTTTCTTCTCCTGAAATATTTTCAAATTCTGACTTTTCTAAATGTGATTTTTCTTCAAAATCATCTCGTGTACTTTGGGTGTCTGCACCCCTTTTTTCTGAAGGAAAAGACATTGATTACGATGGAGCGTCTGGGCCGTTGGA
>JAHRAM010000003.1 GCA_020027305.1 Acidimicrobiia bacterium
GACTCTTTAACGCCTTCAACTACAGAGGCAATTTCATCTAGACTGCTGGCACGACCTCTAACAACGTTATATATGATGATGCCCGCAGCAGCAGCAGCAAGGGCAAGGACTGCTGACAAAATAACCGTTGGGAGTGTGATTCCTCTATCATCTGAAAGTGAGTCGTCTAAAACATTTCGGTGTGCCATCCATATTTGAGTATGGTGGTGTTTAATAAATTCTTAATAAAGACTTTGTAAAAATTTGTTAAAAATCAAATGGGTAGATTTTAAAGAATAATTAACCCATCTTTTATAGGATCATCGGTTATCACAAGATTGCCGACAAGATCTTTTCCAGTGAGGTTAATCATCCGCTGGTCAAATGTTTGTAAGTAATTTGCCTCCGTCAGAATTGCTGTGGCGATGTATATGGAACCTGACTCAAATTTTGGGGTGGAAATATTGGTAGATTGTCTTATCTGGGCAGCCAATTTCGTGACTTTTGAATCCCTAAGGTCAGACAACTTCCCTTCTTTGAACTCATCAAAATGGACACGAGCAAGTGGAGAATTTTTCATTCTTACCTCGCGTTCAATTGTTTTTGGCAGAACTAAATCAAGTAGCCCTTTATTTATTGCCTCATATATAGGCTGTATCTTTTGGAGTTGTGCCTGTGTGGCGTTTCCAAAAGTTCCTTCAAATAAATAAATTGCTACATTCGCATCCCAACAAATTAACTTAGTCAATAAAGTCACCCTGTCGAATAGACCGAGCCTTAGCAACACTTTCTAAAACTGACAATCCATCCTGCTTACTATTTCTATTTCTAAGATAGTCCCCAAACCAAGGATCTTCATTGGCGCGGGTGAGAGGCTCAACTGAGCGAATATGTATTTTATTTGGATAGGGGTTGCCTTCTATATATAAAAAACAACCGAATAAATCTATCATAACACTTTCCTTTAAGGCCAATTGTAAATCTGGCAATGTTTCTATATCGAATGTGCATTTAATACTTCTGCTTGGAAGGGGGAATTCTAAATATAGCCAGAGAAATCTTTTACCCTCTAAATTAAGTTTCTTAGGGATTCCCCTAATTGATTCAGCATGATTATAATCATCTGGATTGAAACAATCTATTGAGTCTCTAGTGCCATTGCTTGTAGTAGCACTTTGCTTTTCTGGCATAAAAATTGTGTAATATCTCTGGCCTACTTTTGGCTGAGCTTCAGCGTGCCACTCTTCATAGGTACTCACTCCATAATAATGCCTAAACCACAGAGTCCCAGAAGATGAGTAAGACATTATCCAATCAGTATCAACACTTCCATAACTATCTAGCACCTTGTCAATAGTTTTTACTGCATTCTCATCAAGGGTTGGGGCAGAAGTGGGAACTGGGATTGCCTCTAGACGCTTATAGTTTCTATATTTGTGATAGACAGCTCTGATTATTGGCCCGTGCTCCCACGCTTCTATTGGATCGCTAAATAAAACTTCTCTATAAAATGCCATATGCCAATACTGACAATAATAAAGGAGCTTTTGGAGCTTGAGGTTTGTCATTTCTTTGTCTATGCAATTGACTAGCAGATAGTCAGCAATTTGTTCAGCGCAATATTTTGCTGGCATAGAACGAGGCATTTGGCTTTTGGGCATGTTTTCGATGCTCACTTTGCCAACTGCCTTATTTTTGGTCAGCTGTTTATCGACCGCCTCTTCGGGCTTGCTTTTTGTTGTTTCGCTCATTTTTATTTTGGGTTCGGCTTTTTCTGTTGCCTATATATTACATTTCTATGTAAACAATAATTGATACATTTAATAATTGATACATTTAATCGTGAAATTTTTGAATTGCTAATTTTTGGTATGCTTTTAGCTGAATTTAGCCCTATTAAGAAATATCAATAAAGATAATCGGCAAAAGGCCAGTTGTATCTCTAACTTCTCTTCTAACGGCTCGTTTTATCAACTTTTCAAGGCGCTCTGGATTGTCGACAAATTCGCTACTATTTTTCTTGTCGTGCTTAATTTTTTGCTTATTTTTTTGTTGAGCTAAATTTTTGTCAGTTTTACCCTTTTTGCCCTTTCTGCCCCTTTTATTCGACGCTGCACTTTCCCTTTGACTTGCTGGAGATCCTCTCTCTTTGCTTCCCCCTACTCCTTCTTTCACCAGTTCGTTTTTTAGGGATTTTTCTATTGTCCGCTCAATCTGAGAATGAATTTCATCTGCTGCCCCCTCATCTACCAACCCTCTTGAGCTAACTACAACCTTTGGCGCACCATTTGAAACGTTAACAGAAACACTAACTGCCCCGTGCTTTGACAAACTCACCCTATCTTCAATAACATCCAAATCATCGCTCATCAACTTTCCAGATATAAAAAGATACTTCCCGCTCGTGACAAAAGTGCGGAGTTTCAGCCCGCCATCTGTCATCTCCACTTGGTCTCCGTCCAAGCACAAAAGCACTTTGTCATCTGGCATTCCCAAGCTCAGCGCTAAATCTCGATGTGCCTCTAAATGGCGGAATTCCCCGTGAACAGGAATAAACCATTCTGGGTTAGCAGCAGTGTGAAGAACCTCAAGCTCACCTCTTTTTCCATGCCCTGTGGTGTGAAGCCCAAGTGCTGAACCTGCCTCAACTTGAACACCTCGCTCAGCAAATCCATTTAACATTCGATAAACCCTCGCCTCATTTCCTGGGATTGGATTAGCACTCAAAATAACTGTGTCATTTGAGCGGGCTTGAATTTGGCGATGGGCTCCAAGCGCCACTTTTGACAGAGCAGAATTTTCTTCTGCCTGAGAGCCAGTGCAAACCACACACAACTGCTCATCTGGAATTCCGCCAGCAGCTTCAATGTCAACCCATTCATCTAGTTCTAAAATCTCCAAGCGAGTAGCTAGCTCAATGTTGAGCTTCATAGAAAGACCCATTACTGCTATCTTTCTGTTGCTAAATTTTGCTACATCTACAATCTGTTGGATTCTGTGAATATGGCTAGAAAAGCAAGCAGCAAAAATACGTCTTCCCTCATTTCGCGAAAATGCTTTCTTCAACCCCTCTTTTATGCTGCTCTCAGATTTTGACACTCCCTCAGAATCAGAATTGGTTGAATCTGCCAACAGCAAGCGAATTCCATCAATGCTGGCGATTTCTTTTATGCGATTAATGTCAGTTAGCTTGTTGTCAATCGGCGCTTCGTCTAGTTTGAAGTCACTGGAATGCAAAATGTTTCCTTGTGACGTTTTGATGGCGGTGATGTGCCCACCTGGAACTGAATGGGTGACCGACAGAAACTCACACTCAAATGGGCCAATCTCAACTTGGTCGCCAGTTTTTACCTCTATGGTTTCGGGGGTGATTCCGCTCTCTGCCAGGCGTCGACTAGCAACCCCTAATGTGAATTCAGAACCATAAAGCGGGCAATCGATTTCTTTCAGCAAATGTGAGAGTGCCCCGATGTGGTCTTCGTGAGCGTGAGTAAGCACACATCCTATGACTTGGTCTGCTCGGTCAAACAAATAATCTAAATCAGGCAAGATGTTGTCAACGCCAGGCTGAGTTTCGTTGGCAAACAACACCCCGCAATCAAGAATCAGGATTTCCCCATCGGCTTCTAGGGCAGCACAATTTCTGCCAATGTCAGAAAGCCCCCCTAGAAAAGTTATGGTTACAGGTTTTGGCATTTATGTAAAAGTGGAAATTAAATCTTGCGCCTTTTTCGCCAGCCCGTCTGGAATGGTGTTGAGTGGAGGGCGACACTCCCCCACTTGAAATCCCATTTGGTTCAACACCACCTTCACTGGAATTGGGTTAGGAGCATCTGGCAAAGAAACAAATTCGGCTGATGACTTGAGTTGGTTGTTTAGGCTTTCTGCTGTTTCAATGTCGCCCGCCTCAAATGCCTCAATCATCTTTTTATGTTCAGGGGTCGTCCAGTGGGTTGCCACGCCGATGCATCCAATTGCTCCCGCCTTGAGAAAGTCAAGGGTTAAGGAATCATCGCCACTATACACATAGAAATCTTCGGGGGCAGAAGCAATCAACTTGGCGGTTTCAGTTGGGTCTTCGGCAGCATCTTTTAAGCTCACGATGTTTTCAACGTTGTTTGCCAACTCAAGCAATGTTTCAGTTTCAATCTTTCTTCCCGTTCTAAATGGAATATCATAGAGGCAAACTGGCAGGTCAGTAGCATTTGCCACCGCTGTGAAATGCCCCACCAGCCCAGCTTGAGAAGGGCGATTGTAATATGGGGTCACCGACAAAATGCTAGCTGCCCCAGCTTTTGTGGAAAGCTCTGTTAGCTCAACGGCAGTTGCTGTGGAATTGCTTCCCGCCCCAGCCATTACTGGAACTGGAACAGAATCTACAACTGCCTTGATTAGATCAATTTGTTCATCGTGGGTAAGGGTAGGCGATTCACCTGTTGTTCCTGCCACTAGGATTCCGTCATTTCCTTGCTCAACCAGCCAGTTGGCAAGTTTGGCTGCCTCATTTAAGTCAAGCTTTCCATCTTTATCAAACGGAGTTGCCATAGCGGTCAACAGCTTAGGAATTTGTTCTTGGGGCATTTTATTTTTTTGACATATATATGGGTGTTTTTTTTATATGGGTGTTTTTATATTTTTTGCGCCCCCGGCAGGATTTGAACCTGCGACCTTCGGATTAGAAGTCCACTGCTCTATCCGGACTGAGCTACGGAGGCCAGTTTTGTTTTCACTCTTTAATGTTAAATCAATTTTACCCATTTAATGACTAGAACTTTCCGCCATTTGTTTTTAGTGAGAAAATTATCAGTGGCAGAAGGAAATCCGCAGTGCTGAGGAGAATCATAAATAGTAAGGAAATAGCAAATAATTTGTGTCAAATAATACCGATTAAGTTTTAGTATTAAAATAGGTGTATTTTTTAATTGAATAGAGGTTAAAAATATACCATACTTGTATATATGGTGATCGTAGCTCAGTTTGGTTAGAGCGCCGGGTTGTGATCCCGGAGGTCGGGGGTTCAAATCCCCTCGGTCACCCGCAAATAAAAAATAGAAGGAAGCAACATAACAACACAGGCAAAAAATAAGCCAGCCCCTCTAGCTCAATTTGGCAGAGCAACAGACTCTTAATCTGCAGGTTCTGGGTTCAAGTCCCAGGGGGGGTACAAAACCTTCAAAGCTAGGATGCCTAGAAATTAGGCAAGCACAAATAGCTATGGGTATTGGAGTGGGCGGCTGCCACCAGCATAAAGTGTTAACAAGCCTGACATGCCAAAAATACCAAGAAATCCAAAAGTACAAACCGACCAAAAGAGGCTACATAAAACAATTGCGATTATGCTAATAATTTTTCCAGCTCTTGCTTTTTGGTATTCATCTATTTCAAAACTTGGATTCTTCAGCACCTGCTGTGCAACCGCTAAAGCAGGAGCACCCAAAATTAAACCAAAGAGTGGAAAAATACAAATTGCAACTAACGCAAGAATAAGTGAAAGGCTTGCATCTCTTGGGTCATCTGCCCGCCTTCCATACCTACCCCTAGATTGTCTTCCGTATCTATCTCTAGATAGAGGCTGACCGCTATGTTTTTGCTCGCTTGAGTAACTTCCCTCTTTAACAAGCCCACGCTCAAGTTTTAGTTTTTCAATCTCAAGCTCAATTAATTCAAGTTCAAGTTCTTTTCGTTGAAGCTCTAAACTATTTTGCGTTTTAGACATTTTTTAAATTTTAGTTTTATTGAGGCTAATTAATGAGTAGCGCCCGCTAATTTAAATTTACATTGGGCGGAAATTTTTACTATGGGTACTGAATAGGACGGTTGCCGCCTGCCAAAAACCCTAAATAACCGAGTAGCCCAAGTATGGAAAACACAATAATTAAAACAGCACCACCAACTATTCCAACAACGAACCAAAAAAGACAAGTTGCTCCAATTGAAATTATGCCCATTATTCTTCCAGCTCTTGCTTTTCGATATGCGTCCACTGTGTGGCCTGAATCTTTTGAAACTATCTGAGCAAATACGAGTGCCAAGATACCGCAAACCCACCCTGGGAACCCATACAGAAACATTGTCGGAAGTGAAACTATACCAAGAACAAATGAGGCCATTGCTAAACCCCCTGTGTTATGACTACCTCCTACGTGATGTGCTTGATGTTGCTCAAACTCAGCACGACCTTGCTCCCTAAGACGTTCATTTTCAAGCTTTGCTTGTTCAAGCTCAAGCTCTTTTCTGCGGCGCTCTAGCTCATCCATCTCTGAATTATCTTGTGTCTCTGACATTTGCTCCTCCCTCCTTTTTAAATCTTAACATATTTAAAATAAGCATTCTTGGCGTAATGATATTTTTTCTTAACTCCTTCGGCTGAAATTCATTAACAATATTGTGACAATTGGTGATTGTGTTTAAGTTATGACTTATATATGATTGGCAAGCGATGTTGAATAGGGCGAGAGCCACCAGCTAGAAGCCCAAGCAGTCCTAGTAGTCCAAAAATCCCATACCATGCGTAAAAAACCATAAGAGCAAGACTAGACAAAACAACACCAATTATGCCCATTATTTTTCCACTCGTTGCACGTCCATATCCGCCAAAGGAAGAATCTGGGTCCTTTAGAACTGTTTGTGCAAATGCAATGGCAAGAACGCCACAAATCCAAAAGCTGAGTAATGAAAGTATGCCAAAAACAAGTGAGGCGGTTGCGAGCCCTGACCCTTTTTTAGGCTTAGCTATATCCTGCCCCTTGAAACCTCCTTTTTGAATACATTCATTTTCAAATTCTAGTCGCTCTATTTCAAGTTCCAGTCGCTCTATTTCAAGCTCTTTCTTTCGCTGTTTGAGTTCCTCAATTGTAAAGTCTTTATATGATTCTGACATTTTTTACACTGCTCTTTTTTGTGCGTTCTTAATAAGTGTAAATTATCTTAATAAATATAGGTTGGACGATTTTTTACTTTTAGTTGATTGCTTATATATTTATATTGCTAAAAATTGTTAACATACGTTAAAAAATATAATCTGAGCGACAAACAAGCTCCTTCCCTTGCCTTCAAAAATTCCACCCCACTAATTTAAATTTACATTGGGCGGAAGTTTTTACTATGGGTACTGAACAGGACGGTTGCCGCCTGCCAAAAACCCTAAATAACCAAGTAGCCCAAGTATGGAAAACACAATAATTAAAGCAGCACCACCAACTATTCCAACAACGAACCAAAAAAGACAAGTTGCTCCAATTGAAATTATGCCCATCATTTTTCCTGCTCTTGCTTTTCGATGCGCGTCCACTGTGTAATCTGGATCTTTTAACGCAATCTGCCCAAATACGAGTGCCAAGATACCACAAATCCATCCTAGTCCCCCTAGAAAGATTGCTGGAAGTGAAACTATACCAAGAACAAATGAGGCCATTGCTAAACCCCCTGTATGATGACCGCCTCCTTGATACTGATGACGCTCAGCGTGGCTTCGCTCCCTAAGACGTTCGTTTTCAAGCTTTGCTTGTTCAAGCTCAAGCTCTTTTCTGCGGCGCTCTAGCTCATCCATCTCTGAATTATCTTGTGTCTCTGACATTTGTTCCTCCCTCCTTTTTAAATCTTAACATATTTAAAATAAGCATTCTTGACCCAATGGCATTTTTTCTTAGCTCTTTAGTTTGAAATTGGTTACACAATATTGTGATAACTAATAATTTTGCTTATATTACGGTTTGCATTATTTATTAGCGGTGTTGAACAGGACGAGGGCCACCTGCCAAAAGCCCAAGTAATCCGAAAAGCCCAAGTAATCCTATTCCAAAAGTGAAAATCGCAAAAATAATGCTCCATACAATAATCCCAATTATGCCAGTTATTTTTCCAGTCTTTGCATGCCTATACCCTTCAAAGGAAGAGTCTGGATCCTTCAAGACTATTTGTGCAAATATAATGGCCAGCACGCCACAAACCCACCCTCCAAGTAGTGAAAGTATTCCAAGAACAAGTGCAGCGATTCCGAACCCTGACCCTTTTGGGAGATTAGACGAATTTTGCTCCCTAAAATCCTCCTCTCGAATACGTTCATTCTCAAGCTCTAGTCGCTCTATTTCAAGCTCCTTCTTTCGCTGTTCAAAATCTTCGGTTGTAAAGTCTTCTTGTGATTCTGACATTTTGTAAGCTCCTCTCTTTAATGCTCTTTAATATATATTGTCAATAAACACAGATTAGCCAATTTTTCATTCATTTAATTAAAATTGCGTGCGGTTAATTGAATTGCTCATATGAGTTAATGAGTTATGAATTTTTAACACGATACGGATAATAAAGAGGTCCGCTACCACCAGCCTTACGTGCTACAAAAAAACCTACAATTGATATTATTCCATAGACAATACCCACAATACCATACACTGTAATTATTAATAGATTTACTCTATCGTCCTCCGTTAGAGGCTCACCAGAAGACAACAACTGCTCCCCCCAGAACCCAATAACAAAGAAGAACAATCCAAATAAAAGCGCAAGAGATCCGTATCCTATGAGCGCAATTGTTCCCATTATCTTTCCAGCCCTTGCCCTTGAATACTCTTCACGTGTATGGTTAGGCTCTTTCAAAAGTTGCTGGGCAAAGACAAGAGCCAAAATGCCAAGAACCAATGATGCTATTGAAACAACTAAGGAAATTATTCCAAGAACAAGTGGTGCTATTCCAGTTCTGTCTGCGCTACTTGAGGAACTAGGGTATTGAGGCTTTTCTTTTACGAGTTGATTTTCCCCTCTAATACGTTCGTTTTCAAGTTCAAGTCGCTCAAGTTCAAGTTCCCTTTTTTGGCGCTCTAGGTCTTCGATTGAGGAAGTATGAGTTTGGCTATCTTGTTCGCTCATTATTTGTCACTTCTTTTTTGGTGTCGGGCATTTGATGCCTACTTGATTTTAAGTCTCCTAAAAATTAAATTTTACTATATAGAGATTTTATTTTAGAGCCATAAACAACTATATTTACTGCGCCAAAATTGTTCCCACCCATTCACATAAAACACAGTTAGCATAGAATGTAGATAGTGGATACAAAAGCTGAAATATATATTGGGCAAACGAATCAATGAGGCGATGGCGATTTAATTCGGTTAATGGGGGGAAATTTGGATTGAAATTTTGGTGGAAGATCATAACCTTGTCGCTGATAACTGCCCTACTGGCGACTGGTTGCTCATGGAAAGCCAAGACTTTTGCTGTAGAACCCCCAGCAGTTGCCCGCTCCACACTTATATATGATAAAAACGGCGATGTCATCACCCACTTTAGGGGCGAACAACACCGCTTGCTCGTCCAGAACCTAGATGAAATTCCACAAATCGTTCAAAA
>JAHRAM010000004.1 GCA_020027305.1 Acidimicrobiia bacterium
TATGTCATTGTTGTTGGCTCAAATTCAATTAGGGGCAACATTTTTGAAAATTGGAAATACATTAAGAGGGCAGCAGTTAATGTTGGGTTTGAGATTGAGTCCCATTTTATTTCAAAGATTATTAACCACTTCATTAAAGTTCCCCGCTCAGAAAGAATTGACGAAGACCATGTATTGGTTCTCAAAAAAAAATTTTGTGAAGGGTTTGTTTGAGTATTGATTTGAGTGCTTAGATGGAAAATAGGCTTTAGTTTGAAAAATTAAAAGTCTTAGTTTGAAGGGCTTGGTAGTATTTTAATTAGAGGCAAACAACCTCAAACAATTTTTAAAAACTATTAAAGCCTAGGTATAACAACTTGCCAAACAAAAACTTGCCGACCAAAATCCAAAATACACCAGCGCAGAAATATTTCATCCGCACATTTGGCTGCCAGATGAATGAACACGATTCTGAGCAAATTTCTGCCATTCTTGAGGCTGATGGAATGGTACCAGCCAATGATTCCTTAGATGCTGATGTGGTTTTGCTTAATACTTGCTGTATCAGGGAAAACGCTGACAACAAACTCTATGGAAATTTAGGCATGCTCAAGCAACAAAAAGATGCCAACCCAGACATGGTGCTAGCAGTGGCAGGTTGCTTAGCGCAAAAAGACAGGGAGCAAATTAGGCAGCGAGCAAATTTTGTAGATGTTGTGTTTGGCACACACAATTTGCACAGGGCGGCTGAACTTATAAACCATGCAAAAAAGCACGGCCCAATAGTTGAGATTCTAGAAGAGGCCGTGAGTCAAGACTTGATGGAATTTCCTAATCCGATATCTCAACCTGAATCTAAAAGAAAAGAACCACACAGGGCATGGGTGACAATTCAAATCGGCTGTGACAACTCTTGTGCTTTTTGTATTGTGCCATCAGTTAGAGGCCCGGAAATTTCTCGCCAGCCAGAAGATATTATTAGTGAAATATCAACTCTTGCTAAAAGCGGTGTTAAAGAGGTCACATTGTTGGGGCAAAATGTTAACTCTTATGGCAGAGACATAGCCCTAAAAGAAAGAAAGGCAGGCAACAAATCTATAAAGCTCCGCCCTAAGTTTGCTGAACTGCTAAAAAAGGTGGCAGCTGTGGAGGGCATTTCAAGGGTTCGCTATACCAGCCCCCATCCCAAAGATATTTTAGACGAAACTATTACGGCAATGGCGACCTCTAAGGAAGTTTGTGAGCACCTTCATTTGCCACTTCAATCTGGAAACAATCGTATTCTTAGTGAAATGAGACGGGGCTACACTGCTGAGAAATTTTTAGCTCGCCTGAAAAAAGCCCGTGAAAATATTTCTGACCTAGCAGTTTCAACAGACATCATCGTTGGTTTCCCAAGCGAGACCGAAGATGACTTTTCTAGCACCCTTGAAGTTGCTGCCGAGGCTGAGTTTGACAGCGCATATCCTTTCATATTTTCCCCAAGGCAAGGAACAGAGGCAGCCAAGCACACAAGTGATTTTATTGATAGCGATATAATAAAAGAGCGCTTTTCTAGATTAAAAGTTGTGCTGGATCACTCTGCCTACCAAAAGCACAAAGCCAGAATTGGTAGAACTGAAGAAGTGATGGTTGAAGGCATCAGCCAAAAGGATGCCACCAAGACAACAGGAAGAACACGGCAAAATAAATTAGTTCATTGGCGCACCAATGGGCAAGAACTCTCGCCTGGCACCATGGCTATGGTTGAGATTACAGATGCTGCCCCATATTTTCTAAGGGGAGAGTTGAAGAAAGTAAGCGAACAAAATGACACCTTGGGTAGCGCTCAAAATATTCTTTCACAAAATTCTTCAACCCCAGTCAAGCTGCTTGCCACAACAAGACATCCTTAGTGTTTAGTTTGCCTTTCAGGTCATGCCAAGTCTTTCATAGACAAATATTTCAGAGTAAATTTTCTAAAAGCCAATGCCAAAAGCCTTAGTTATTTTAGGAGCAACTGCTAGCGGGAAATCAGAGTTGGCTATGTGGCTGGCTAGAAAAAGTCAAGACGAGTTGGGGGTGGAAACTCAAATAATGGCAGCTGATTCAATGCAGGTTTATAAGGGAATGGATATTGGAACTGCCAAACCAACTGTCGAGGAGCAAAAAGAAATCAAACATTATTGTCTTGATTTGGCAGAGCCATCAGAGGAGTTTTCTGTCAGGCGATATAAAGAGGCAGCCACTCAGGTTTTTGACGAAAATAACAGCAGCAATGAAAATGATGGCAACGAAGGGGCAGAGAAAGTGTCTAAAGAAAAAACTGGCGAAAAAATAGCCAGCAAAACAAACAAGGCAGCCAACATAATAATTGTGGGAGGCACAGGGCTATACATAAGGGTAGTGGTAGATGACCTCCAAATCCCACCGCAATATTTAGAAATCCGAAAAGAGCTAGAGCAAGAGCCAAACACGCAAAAACTCTTTGAGCAGTTGAAGGCATTAGATGAATTGGCAACGGAAGAAATTTTGCCAAACAATCGCCGACGAATTATTCGGGCACTTGAAGTAACGTTTGGGTCGGGCAAGCCATTTTCATCGTTTGGAAAAGGGATGAAAGATTATGCGTCAAATGAGTTTTGCCAAGTTGGCATAGACATGAGCCGAGAAACTCTTGATAGACGAATTGAAACACGTTACGAGCAACAAATGGATGCAGGATTTTTAGATGAGGTAAAAATACTAAAGGAAACCAAACTTTCAAAAACTGCCCGCCAAGCCCTTGGTTATAAAGAATTGCTGGCTCACTTGTCGGCAGAACTCAGTCTAGAAGATGCACTTGCTGAGGCAAAACAAAGAACAAAACGTTTTGCTCGCCGCCAGCAAAGGTGGTTTAGGCGAGACCCAAGAATTAAGTGGTTAGAAGCCAAAGAGCCAAAAGATGTCTCTAGTGATTTATTTAACACCTACATAAACTATTTTGGAATAAAGTAAATGGGTTGCAATAAGACGAAAAGATTTAGAAATACAATTAATTAATAAGCTATAAAATCATAATCAAACTTGCCAATCAAAAATAGCCTCACAAAATATCAATAACAACGCCACAACATAAAATGACACCACAAAATTTGCCAGAGGCACTAAATACCTATAGCTATATCTCAAAGCATCATGGGCAGGGCAACGATTTTATTATCGCCCAAGAAGGAAGCACTGTTTTTGAAGAACTAAATTCAAGTAAGCAGAGCGAGTTCCAAAAATCTGTTGCCCAAATTTGTAATCGTGAAACGGGAATTGAAATAGGGGGTGTGAAGGGCGCTGATGGATTTATTCAGCTTTTTGATGTTGGGAATGTAAATCCTGAAGAAAAAATGAGCGATAAAACACGCGATAAGAATCGAGAAATATTCTTTACTCTTTTCAATGCTGATGGGTCGTTTGCTGAGGTTAGCGGAAATGGTCTTCGCTGTGCTGGGCAGGCTCTAGCTAGACGAGCTAACCAAACAGAGATTGAGTATAAGGTTTTGGCAAAATTTAAAGGTGAGGTCACTTCCACATACAATATATATGTAAAAAATGGAACTAGCGAAATCTCAGATTCCAGAGTTGAGTTTGGCAGTCTCAAAATTCAATATATAGACAACACTAGAAACAAAAACAATTCCATGCAGCCACTTATTGACATCATGCAAAATGTGCTATCTGATTCTTTACCTAACATCTCATCCAATTCCCCATCTAGCAATTCTGCACTAAGCGATAGCTATGCAATGTTTAGGGTTGATGTTGGAAACCCCCATTTGGTTTTTCTCACTCAGGGGCTAGAAGAGATGGGCGACACTTCTGAAAGTGCTGAAAAGTTTGAAAAAACCGCTAGACGCATTTCTGAAGAATATCAAAAGGCAGGGCTGGGTGAAGTCAATATAGAGTTTGTGGAAGTGCTTGGTGCTACTTCAAATGATGGGGTGAATTCAAATGATGGAGCAAGCAAAAATCTAAAAATCAGGATGAAGGTTTTTGAACGTGGGGTAGGCGTAACTCAAGCCTGTGGTTCTGGCGCTGTGGCATCAGTGGCAGTAATAAATAGTGTTGGATTAACGAACATCGGTGTCTTTAGTAGTGTTCATTCAAAAGCAACCAAGCCTTTTCTAAGATTGATAAAAGGCACTTTAAACGAAGTAGATGTAGTGATGGATGGCGGAACGGCAACAGTCTATTTTGAAAACGAAGTTTATAGTTTGAGCGGGCCAGTTCATTTCACAGGAAAAATTCTATGAAAAATATCAAGCAAGATGTAGTTTGTGCCAATTTCACGGGCAAATTCTATGAAAAAAATATAATTAAATATTAAAAAAATAAAAAGCAAATAATAAGACAAGACAAGAAATGCAACAAGATACAAGCAAAACCCAAGAACCAAACCCAAAAGCTACAAGTACGGCCGAGCAAACCCACAGGGGAGCCTTTGGGGAATACGGCTCTGACTCTAATCAAGGCTTCATAGAAAGAGGATTTTCTGAAAAGATTTTGCTAGTGGGCGTAACGGTCGCTAACTCCAGCTTCAGTGAAGTCATCAATTCTCTAGAAGAACTTGCTAGCTTGGTGAAAACTGCTGGCGCCAATCCAGTAGATAAAATTTTAATCAAAAGAGACGTTCCACACCCAGGCACATACATCGGAAAAGGTAAAGTCGCTGAGATATATGAAATATGTGAGCGACTCGATATCGACACAGTGGTTTTTGATAACGACCTAACTGCTAGTCAGCAGGTGAACCTAGAAAAAGTCATCAAGCGCTCAGCCATCGACCGCACAACAGTCATATTAGACATTTTTGCTCAGAATGCATCTAGCCAAGAGGGTCGTGTTCAAGTTGAGTTGGCTCAACTCAAGCACAGGGCAGCCAAACTCAGAAGGTCAAATGTGACATATAGCCAGCAGGCAGGTGGAATCGGTAGCCGTGGTCCAGGTGAAACTCGCCTTGAAACCGATAGGCGAGTTATTCTGCGCCGAACTAGCCAACTAGAAAAAGAACTCAAAGCGATTTCCAAAAGGCGAAACAATCAGGCAAAGCGCCGACTTATTTCAAATATTTTAAACGTTGCCCTTGTGGGATACACCAATGTTGGAAAATCCAGTTTACTAAATAGGCTGACGGGGGCAGAGGTGCTTTCTAAAAATAGTTTGTTCTCAACTCTAGACGCCACCACCAGAAAACTTGAGTTGAGCGGTGGGCAAACCTGCCTGATAACTGACACTGTTGGGTTCATCAGAAAACTACCCCATACACTCATTGAAGCATTTGCCTCCACGTTGTCTGGAGTCACAGAAGCTGACCTGCTAATTCATGTCATAGATACAACGGCATCTGATGTTTATTCACAGATTACAGAGGTAAATGCTGTTCTTCAAAAAATAGGGGCAGATGAAATTCCACAGCTTCTTGTTTTTAATAAGGTTGATGTGGCTGACAATGCCGAGATAGATGCCCTCAAGCTGGAATACCCATCTGCCATATTTATTTCTGCTGAAGCTGGATATGGAATAGATGAGTTGCTGACTGAAATCCCAATCCAACTTGTAAATGGGGGAGTAGAGGAAGCACTTTTTATTCCCTATGAAAAAGGGGCTGTGATGGCAGACATCCACCGTTCAGTCCAAGTGCTTGAACGCGAGCCAAAAGATGATGGGGTGTTATATACAGTCAAGTTGCCACGTTCTGATTCTGGTCGTTTCATAGAGTATAGAAAATCGTGAAGGATGTATTGAGCCATTTGGCTTCTGACCCTTATCGCATAAGCTCAAAAAACCCTCCGAGACTTCGTGGAAAATTCCATCTGGCAAGCATTTTGCCAGCCATTGCTCTAGGGATTTGGTTAATCGCTAACACTGATGGGTCGGGAAACAAGGTCGTTGTCGCTGTTTATGCATTCACGATTGTGTTCATGTTTTCGGTCAGCAGTGTTTATCACAACTTCCAATGGACAGACAAGCAGTGGTGGCGGATGAGGAAACTAGATCACACCGCCATCTATATGTTGATTGCTGGAACATCTTTGGCATACGCCATATTGGTACTTAGGGGGGAAGTGAGGATTGTGATGTTGGCGATTACAGGAGGATTATTTGTGGTCAATGTTATATATAGGTGGCTGCCGTTAGTTCCTTTTCGTGGGGTAATGAACTCACTATTCCTTTCCAGCGGCTGGTTGGCAGTAGTGTTTTCAAAATGGCTTTGGGAAATGCTCGGAGTGCTTGGATTTTCACTGTTGATAGCAGGTGGGCTGGTTTTCACACTAGGTTCAGTGGTGCTTGGAGCTAGAAAGCCAAATCCTAACCCAGCAGTATTTGGCTATCATGAGATTTGGCACCTTGCTACCATTGTTGGGGTTGGGCTTCATGCCGCAGGCTTAACAGTTGGGGTTTTATAATTCTTCACAATATTGTCAATATTATGTAGCCATAGTATTTTGGCAGACTTTTTGGGTTTGAGGGATAGGATAAAAAGCCAAAAGGTTTTGTTTTAAAAAGAGATCATGAAACAGATGAGCTAATTTCATTGAAAAAATTTGATGCAAAAAAAACCTTTGATGAAATTTTATAGAAGAGAAATAGCTACGGCTGAAGTTGAGACTGGAAAGGATGCTGAATTCTAATGATGTTAGCAACTGCATTACAAATTTGGCACTTAATCTCAGTGATTATTGCCAGCATCGCAACTCCGATATTTTATGTTGGGGCAGGAGTTTTGGGTGCTTTGTCTTATAGGCAATATAAAAGACAAAATGAACTTGCTGAAAAAGCAAATGAAATAGCACAGAAAGAAGATAATTTTGAAGAGCGCACAAAGTTGATTGAAGAAAAACTTGAATTTGATGAATTCAACTAACCTTTTTTGCGAAAACCTAAAGGGCGCAAGAAATAGTTTTGGGCTAAGAATTCGCTATTCTAAATAAGAGCTTCGTTAAATAAGCGCTTTGGCAAAAGCGGTTAGTTCTCTGGCGATGTCTGGACCAGCTGGGGTATATAAAAGTTCGGTTGCTCCTGCTGCTTCAGCCTCACTCACTTTTTCGCGTATTTCATCTGGCGTTCCAACCCAGCCCATCCATGTTAAAGAATCTGTTTCAAGGGCAGCTTCTAGCACTGGGCGGTCAATTTCTGTCACATCTGTTACGTGACCAGTGTGAACCGTGAGATGCCGTTCATCTTCTGGCCGAGTTGCTTCAATTCGTGCTAGCCATTCAGGGCCACCTGGCATAGCCTCCAAAGCATCGGGTGCCATTTCCCACATTGCGTGATACCCAACTGTATGCCAAGGTCCAGCAGCTTCAAGCACTCGTGGGGAAGTGGTGGATTCGTCACCATCTAACACGGTGCCGTTTACCATTTGAACTTGCCAATCCCATTTGTGTGAGGCATCTATTCCGATTCCCATCAAACCATCAGCCACTTCCTTGGCAATCCCTTGCCCTTTTGCCCCAAAAGCTGAAAGCAAGATTGGAGTTTCAATCGGTCGGGGAGGGCCATATTTTTCAACGTGAATCATCTGGCATTTTTTGCCATCAACCTCGACCACCTCCCCAGCTAACAAACCTTTTAGCTGGCGAACATAATCGCCGACAAACTTCCAGCTCAGTGCTTTTTGCCCAAGGGTCAAACAAGCTGTATATCCAGTTCCAAAGGCACACGCTAATCGACCGCCAGAAATTCGCTGAACGGATGCCACAGCTGAAGCAGTTGCCATAACATGTCTAAGGTGGGGAACAAGCACGGCAGTTCCAAGCCCAATCTTTTTGGTGTTTTCAGCAATTAGGGCTAGGTGTATCCAAACATCTTCATAAAGGGAAGCCGAGTCAAATAGCCAAACCCGCTCATATCCGAGCTTTTCAGCTAACTTAGCTAGCTCAACTGACTCTTCACCAGGGGCAATTCCACAAGAAATCTTCACACTATTATTTTAATTATTTTGAGGAAAAACTTAAAAATCATAAAAATATATATTTGAGCCAATCAACGCAAAATCACGTGTTGTACGCCCGTGTTCTCTATAAATTCGTATAAATACAATATGTGCACATACTAGAAAGCCCAGACAATAAAAACCTTAAACTATCAAAAGCTGAGCAAAAAGCATGGATAAAGCCCCAATTTTCCATTTGCCTTAAACAGGCACCTCTCACAATTAAGCCTTGCAACAATATATTTCACAGTGCTAAATTGTAGCATTGCATTTTTTATAGCTAATTTATTTCGTGTAAAATAAAAGAAAACATAAACATACGCATTAAATGTTTATTGTGTTAATTTAAAAATATAGCTAAAGTTATAAAAACCAACTCACCAAAGGGGGAGAAATAATGTCAACAACAATTGCAACTGCTAAAGAAGATACATCTAAGCAAGTTCATCCTGGCTCAAAGCTAGAAAATGGGCGTTTTTATATCAGCAAGTATGGAACCTCAGTCGGCCCTGTCTCACATATCAGACAAGAACGTGAAGAACTGCTTGCAAAAGAATGGGAGAATTTCTCGGTCAAGTTGATGAGCGCCACAATCGGTGGGATGGTCTCAGGCGTTGATTTGCGTGAAGACTTGTCAGACGATGTCATTGCCGAGTTGCGAAGTGCGCTTTTGGCCTACAAGGTTTTATTTTTCCGTGACCAGCCTGTTAGCGGTGAACAGCACAGAGCTTTTGCCAAGCGGTTTGGAGAGCTAGAAATTCATCCATTTTTGCCAAGTACTGAAGGCGACCCTGAGTTAGTGCGATTTGAAAAAACTCCACAGATGAGCGGGTATGAAAACGGATGGCATAGCGATGTGAGTTGGAGGGAAACTCCTTCTATGGCTGCTATTCTTCATGGGGTTGATGTTCCAACTTCTGGTGGGGATACCTTGTTTGCCGACATGTGCGCTGCCTATGATGGGTTGAGCGAGAAAATGAAAGAACGTATTGATTCACTTCATGCAGTTCATGATTATGTTCAGGCGTTTGGGCCAGCTGTGCCAGACGACAAAAAAGAAGAGATGCGCGAGCAATATCCAACCGTTCTTCACCCAGTGGTTAGAACACACCCTGAAACTGGGCGGAAAATTCTTTACGTGAATCGCTTTTTCGTATCCCATATTGAGGGCATGCCCGAAGAAGAAAGCCATGAGCTGTTGCTACGGTTGTGCCGTGAAGCAGAATATATAGAATATCAATGCCGCTTCAAATGGGAAAAAGATTCCATCGCCTTTTGGGATAATCGCGCCGTTCAGCATTATGCAGCAAGCGACTATTGGCCTGAAACCAGAATAGTTGAGCGAGCCAGCATCATTGGCGACCGCCCAGTTTAAATGGGAGCTTGCTTAAATATCACATATTGAGTAACTAGGTCAAGACAAGTTAAGAGCTTGCAAAAAAACTACTAGAAGAACAAGCGATTCAAAAAGCGCTAAAAAATCTCAAGGCTTAAATACATAGATAATAAATTCCCATAGATAAATGACAAAAGTTTTAACCGCCCATAAAGACACATCCCAGCAAGTCGATATTGGCTCAAAGTTGCCAGGGCGTATTTATATTGAGCGCTATGGGGCTGAAGTTGGCCCTGTTTCACATATCCATAAAGAAAGAGAGCAACTGCTTTCAATGAAGTGGAGTCATTTCTCGGTTGAACCAATGAGCGCCACCATCGGTGGAACAATATCTGGCATTGACTTGCGTCAAGACTTGTCAGACGATGTTATTGCTGAGTTGCGAAGTGCTCTTTTGGCATATAAGGTATTATTTTTCCGCAACCAACCCATTAATCCCGAACAACATGTTGCTTTTGCCAAGCGGTTTGGTGAGTTAGAAGTTCATCCATTTTTGCCAAGCCTTGAGGGTGTTCCTGAGTTAGTGCGTTTTGAAAAGAACGCCGAAACGGGTGCTTATGCAAATGGTTGGCACAGCGATGTGAGCTGGAGAGAATGCCCGTCTATGGGAGCCATCCTTCACGGCATTAAAATCCCTGCTTCAAGTGGAGACACCCTGTTTGCCGATATGTGCGCTGCTTATGACGGTCTAAGCGATGAAATGAAAGAACGTATCGATTCGCTTAAAGCCGTTCATGACTATGTGCAGGTTTTTGGCTCGACCGTGCCAGAAGAAAAACGAGAAGAGATGCGAGAGCAGTATCCTCCCGTTAGTCACCCAGTGGTTAGAACTCACCCAGAAACTGGCAGAAAGATTATTTATGTGAATCGCTTTTTCACTTCTCATATTGAGGGAGTTTCAGAAGAAGAGAGCAAAGAGTTGTTGCTGGCTCTTTCTCGTGAGGCAGAATATGTGGAATATCAGTGCCGTTTTAAGTGGCAAAAAGATTCCATAGCCTTCTGGGATAATCGAGCAGTTCAGCACTATGCAGCAAGCGATTATTGGCCTGAAACCAGAATAGGCGAGCGAGCCAGTATTATCGGCGATAGGCCTGTTTAAAAATAATCAGAGACAAAGGAGCAAAGACATGTCAACAAAAACAATAAAAGAGGCAACAAAAAATACCTCAAAAAAAGATGCTGATAATAAAAATGGCAACAGTGTAAATGCCAAAGACAATTCTAGTGATAAGGATGACGCTGATGGGCCGATTTTGGGAAGCGGACGTTCTTATTTCAACGATTATGGAGTAGCAGTTGGCCCAATAACTCACATCCGTGAAGAGCGAGAGCAATTGCTATCTGCCAAGTGGAACAACTTCTCAGTTCAGCTAATGGGAGCAACTATAGGGGGGTTGGTATCAAACATTGATTTGCGTGAAGAGCTTTCAGATGAAATAATTGCTGAGTTGCGAAGTGCGCTTTTGGCATACAAGGTTTTGTTTTTCCGCGACCAGCCCATTAGCTCAGAACAACATGTCGCATTTGCCAAGCGATTTGGCGAGTTGGAGGTTCATCCGTTTTTGCCAGGCGCTGAAGGAGTTCCCGAGCTGGTGCGGTTTGAAAAGAGTGCAGAAATGGGTGGGTATGAAAACGGCTGGCACAGCGACGTTACTTGGAGAGAAGTTCCGTCTATGGGAGCCATCCTTCATAACATTGAGGCGCCAGCGGTCGGAGGTGACACACACTTTGCTGATATGTGTGCTATCTATGATGGCTTGAGCGATGAAATGAAAGAACGCATTGATTCACTTTATGCGGTTCATGATTATATACAGGCATTTGCGGTCTTGGTGCCAGAAGATAAAAAAGAAGAGATGCGAAAGCAGTATCCGCCAGTCACCCATCCAGTGGTTAGAACTCACCCAGAAACTGGGCGAAAGATTCTTTATTTAAATCGTTTCTTCGTCTCCCACATTGAGGGGATTCCAAAAGAAGAAAGCACTGAGTTGATAGATGCTCTGTGCCGTGAGGCAGACTATCAAGAATATCAATGCCACTTTAAGTGGGAAAAAGACTCTATTGCATTTTGGGACAATCGCGCCGTTCAGCATTATGCCTCAAGTGATTATTGGCCTGAGGTGCGAATAGGCGAGCGAGCCAGCATCATTGGCGACCGCCCTGTTTAGGCAGTGCTGTTTTTGTTACAGGCATCCACCACTGCCATCTAGCTTTTTCTTTTCGTTCGTATACTTGAGAATTTTTTCGTGGGTAGAGCCAGGCACTGCTTGTTGTGCTGAAAGTAGGGTTGGGTTGTTTTTTAGTTCGTTGTTAAATGTTTCAAAGTCTTCAAAAGCAATATTGTTTTTGATTTCGCCATAGACACAGTCGCAATAATTAGTAATATCTTGTATTTCGTTGTTCGTGCTTTTTAAACAAGCATCTAAAAAATTCTGTTCCACTCGAGGCTTTCCATTTTCTAAAATCTGATCATCATAGCTCTTTGGATTTCCAGGCGAGTCTGTGTGAATACATCCAGCGGCAAATAGCGAAATACACAAAATCAAAAGGGGCAAGAATATTTTTTTCATTGGTTTTTATATTTTGCTTTTATATTTCACATTTCACTTTCATATACCACTGAGCCTCTTTGCTCTCTTAATAACTTTATCAAACATAGGGCGAGTTAGTTTTTTGGTGAATGTATTTTGCTGGCTACAGTGATAAGAACAGACGATGGTTTGACCAGTTTCTAATTTGACCTCTAGGCCATGTGCAAATTTAGGCTTAGGTTTTAATCCAACTAGCTCGGCCACAGAGGCATACCCATAGCTCCCCAAAACGAAAAACACTTTCACAGATTTCAAGCAAGCCAGCTCTGTTTCAATGAATGGTTTGCAGTTTTCCTTTTCAGAGGGGATTGGTTTGTTAGCGGGCGGCGCACATTTCACAGGCGCAGTTATGAATACTTCTTTTAGCTTTAGCCCATCATCTACTGAAACTGCTTCGGACTGGCTAGAAAGCCCCGCTCTATAAAGAGCATCATATAGCCACACCCCAGACTGGTCACCAGTAAACATTCTTCCCGTTCTGTTTGAGCCATGTGCGCCAGGGGCAAGCCCAACTATAAGAATTTTCGCCTTTGGGTCGCCAAAACCTGGAACTGGCTTGCCCCAATATTTTTCGTCAGCATAGGCAGCTCGTTTTTGGGTTGCTACTTGCTCTCGCCACTCTACCAATCGTGGACATTTTCGACATTTCACTACTTCTTTCTCTAAATCATTAAGGGTCAAGGTTTTTCTGGCAGCCATATCTTAATTTTTGCCTTTCTTTTTCCCTCGCTAATTTAATCGTCAATTTTAATCGTCAATTTAATTAGAAATCAAGATGAAGTCCCGCCCTTTGATTTAATGGTTACACGGCTGGCTTGGGCGGAATAGGCAAACTTGGGCCAGCGTTCACGGCTTTTTTTAGAAAGTCGGTGCATTAGTTCAATGGCAGCAGGGTCGGCATCCCCAGGACGTGCTTCAATCACACCCTCTTGAAGCATTTTCATAATTATCTCTCTGCCTAGGGGAGTTCTCACAACGGTTAAAGTCCAGTCACTTTTGTTGCCGATACCGCCAGTTGAGATGTCAGCATGCTCTGCTGCAAAATCTGGACAGGTGGTGCAACCCTCTCTAGTCCAAGCGTGACATTCCTTTAGGTTGATTTCGTGATAGTCTCCATTTTTCATCCATACTTGAAATACACCCTTAATGTTCATCTTGGCGATTTCTTCTTTCACGATTCCATATTTGATGGCGAACAACTCATCAAACAATGAGTCATCAAAGCTCTTAGAACACAAAAGCCCGATATTGAGTTTGAACGCCTTGCCAGTTTTGCCGATTTTTCTGTGCCACATTATTGGGGGCGATGATGTTTGGCACCCCATTCCTACCAGCGCTAAATCCTTCAACCCTTTTTCAACCGCTTGGGGGTAAGCGAGCGTGTTTGCAGAATATGTATATCGGCTACCAGCTCCAGCTAGCACACCTTCTCGGTCTGTTGCTAAAGCGGGAGTAGCTTTCCAACCTCCTTCACCACCTTCAAGGTGTGAAACCAAAGCGCCGTCAACAACCCCATTTTCTAGACACCAAATTAAAATGGCAGACACCAGCCCGCCGTCTTGTCCGATTTCATAAACAAAGTCATCAGATGCCCGTGTCAGCAAAATATCTTTATAGATGCCAGCAACCTCATTGTCAGATCTAACTCGCCCAAAAAGATGTTGGTCTGCTTCGGTTTCCCAATCACGAAATCTTGGGCATGCCCGAGTGCATGAGGTGCAACCTTTTTGCCCGTGAATACAGTCGCTGTCGCCTAACTCTTCTTCTAAATGGAAAGGCTTGTAGGCGCCTGGCTCATGTTCGTACCCAATAACATCGTGAGGGCAAGAAATAACACACCCCGCACATCCAGTACATATACCAGTGTCGATAATTTCTTCATAGAGTTCTTTCCACTGGAAAGTCCATCTGGTTTTTTGGTTAGGTGTTGTTTGAGCCATAATATAAATTTAGTTGAGCGCCCTCGACAGGATTCGAACCTGTGCACACGGCTCCGGAGGCCGATGCTCTATCCACTGAGCTACGAGGGCC
>JAHRAM010000018.1 GCA_020027305.1 Acidimicrobiia bacterium
GCGAGGCATTTCGCTTTCAGTTGAAGAACGAATTGAACAAGAATCACTTGTGTATGCCAAGTTACAAGTCGGCAAACAATTCAAACAATGGCTAGACGACCGCCCTATTAGCAAAAACCCAAACCTAAATTCAAAATCGCCGGCCGTTATAACTGAGCGGCAAAACGACCAGCTATTTGTAACCTTAAACCGCCCTGAACGGCATAATGCTTACAACGCACAAATGAGAGATGAGCTTATAGAGACATTGCTGCTTATAAAAGCCGACAACAGCATTAAAGAAATTCTCATATCTGGAAATGGAAAATCATTTTGTGCGGGTGGCGACCTAGATGAGTTTGGCACAACCACCGACCCCAAAGTTGCTCACCAAATAAGAATGGAAAGAAATGTGGCACTACTTCTACATCAACTTAGAGACCGAGTGAAGTTTAGGCTCCATGGATATTGTGTAGGGGCAGGAATTGAACTTCCTGCATTTTCTAACTACGTGGAAGCAGAACCAGATATGGTGTGCATGTTGCCAGAATTAAAAATGGGCTTAATCCCTGGAGCAGGTGGAACTGCAAGCCTGCCAGAAAGAATTGGAAAAGAGCAAACAGAGTGGCTGGCAATTTCAGGTGAACAAATAGATGCCAAAACTGCCCTTGAGTGGGGGCTGATTGACAAGATTATCTAACTGTTTACTGCTTCGCAATTTGTTAATTGTAATTTATTAATTGCAATTTGAGCTTTCTAAAAATTAATAGTGAAGTGATTACGCACAAAAATAATTAGAGCTAGGCAACAATTAAAAAATTAAAGCCTTTCAAGGATGGTGACATTTGCTTGCCCCCCACCTTCACACATCACCTGAAGCCCATATTTCCCACCCGACCTTTCAAGCTCACCTATGAGCGTGGTCATTAACCTAGCACCTGTGCATCCCAACGGGTGCCCAAGAGCAATAGCGCCTCCGTTTACATTTACTTTTTCGTGCGGAATTTCAGCTTCTTTCATCCACGCTAAAACCACAGAGGCAAAAGCCTCATTACACTCAAAGGCATCAATATCAGCTTCAGACATATTGGCTTTTTCAAAAGCATATTTAGTTGCGGGTATCGGGCCAGTCAACATATAAACTGGGTCGTCTCCTCTAACCGACATGTGATGAATCCGTGCCCTCGGTGTAAACCCGTGCTGCTTAACCGCCTCTTCAGAAGCAATCAGCAAAGCAGCTGAGCCGTCAGAAATCTGGCTAGCAACAGCAGCTGTGAGCCTGCCTTCTGGCATAAGTGGCTCTAACCCGGCCATTTTTTCTAAGCTGGTGTCTCGTCTTGGGCCTTCATCTTCTTTCATTCCGTTGGATGCCACAATTTCACCGACAAATCTGCCCTCATCTTGAGCACGAATAGCACGTTGATGGCTTTCATAGGCAAAGGCTTCCATTTCGTCACGTGAAATGTCCCACTTTTCAGCAATCATTTCAGCAGAACGAAACTGGTTAATCTCTTGGTCGCCATATCTTTCTAGCCAGCCCTTCGAACCAGTAAATGGGTCTTTATCTTTCACGCCAGCAGCAGATGCCACAGTCATAGCAGAAGATATTGGAATGAGCGACATGTTTTGAACTCCGCCCGCAACTACTAAATCGTTGACCCCTGCCATAACAGCTTGGGCACCAAAATGAACAGCTTGTTGACCTGAGCCACATTGCCTGTCTACAGTTACACCTGGAACTTCTTGTGGAAGCCCAGCCGCCAGCCAAGCAGTTCTTGCAATGTCTCCAGCCTGAGGGCCAATAGCATCGACACACCCAAAAATAACATCTTCAACAGCACTTGGGTCTGCCCCAGTTCGCTCCATAAGAGCAGTTAATGCCAAAGCGCCTAAATCTGCAGGATGAACTTCTGACAAAGCACCGCCCCGTCGCCCAACTGGAGTTCTAACGGCATCTACAATAAATGCAGTTCTAGCTTTTTCACTCATATATAAATTATAGGCAAAAATAAGTTGCTCTTACTATTGAGCACGTGCTATCACCAAGATGGGCAAACAGGTGCTATTTCTGTATTTGCTTAAAGCAATCAATAATCGGTTCGCTCAAAAAGTCTGCAACTATTGGGAGTTGTTGAATAGTTTTGTCTGAAAACCTCTCTGCCAGTCTTTCCCTTTTAGCTTTCCCCAAAGCGCACTGCCTAAATTCTTTTGAGCGATTAAAAATTGACTGCTTATCGCCCTTTAACAACCTATCCAGCTCATGCAAATTAATGCAATTCACAAAATTGTTGATTAAAATTTCAGGTGGCAAAAATACAGGTAGCGGTACAATATCTTCTCCATCAAAAAGGTTTCTGTCAAAGAAATCAAGGGCAGCTAGCTCTATGACATCAAGGGAATCTAAACAATCCCAATTAAACCATGGAAAACGTAGCCTGTAGCTTTCCCTATCTCTTTCTACCGACTGAGTACACTTAACTAACTCTTTGCTTGTATCTTGTATCTCTTCTTTAGAAACATCTCGTCTAGACAATTTGTTGAAATGGAACTTCTCCCAAAAAATTGATTTGCGGCACTTTGGGTTTGTAACCTCACGGGAAAATGATTCATAGTTGCCTAAGTTCATCTTTTCAAAATCTGGACACTCAGTTATTTTGCGCAAAATATTTTCAAGCAAAACTGAATGAACTTCATTACTGCTTTTGATATCTTTATTTACGTTGTATTCTTGCACAATATCGCTTTGTGCAAAATCTTGTGATGGAACGTCACCCTGTGGAGCAAAGTTTTCTGGAACATCACTTCCTGCAGTCTCATTTTCTTGATTGTCTACTACCTCATCTTCTGATTCAACAACTTCTTGCTCTTCAGTTTGTGGCTCGCCACCTTCTTCTTCATGCTCATTAGATTTTGGTTCAAATGGTTCATCAGCCGCTATCTCATCATCTTTTTCAATAGGCTCTTCTGGGTCGTCAATAAATAACGGCGATGTAATATTGAAATCTGTGCCCTCAGGAGCCTCATCGCCATAACGCAGACTTAAAAAAGTCACTTTCTGAAAACACTCTTTTAAATCGCCCTTATGTTTTTCAACTTCAGGTTCAAAATGCACAAATACAAATTCATCTAAAAACCTTTCTTTGCCTTCTTGGCTCTCTATGCTTTCGGCAGCAATTGCATCTTTGAGTGATGTGCCATGAAAGCAAGCAGAAAGAAACAATGCCCCAAGCACCAAGACAGCAACTGAGCCCATCAAGAAATGAGGGTTGCGAAAACTTCGGTTTGTGAAAATATTTTTCACCATCTTCTTTTTCTTTATTTTGTTATATCAATGTAAAAATAGCATAAGGCTAAGTTAATCCTTTTCAAAATACAGCATAAATTCTGCCCTAAATTTAACCCTAATTTCACTTTGCGTTTGCCAATTTCTCTTTATTTGCCTTTTACAATTTTTATTTGCCTTTACTTTCTCTAGGTAAACCCAATGCTTTTTCACCAATTATAGTACGTTGAATTTCACTTGTCCCCGCATAGATGGTATGTGCCCTACTATAGAGGAAAGTTTCTTGCCACTTTGACAAAATAGTGCTTTTTAAGCCATTTTTTTCTAATTCTTCTCCATTTTCAGCTATGTTATCTGTTGCTAAAGCCTCTGCTCCCAAAACTGACATCATTAACTCACCTAAATTTTTGTGCCACTCCGACCAATAGAGTTTGGCGATGGATGCTTCTGCACCTGGAACTCCATCTGCCATAGCACTAAGAATTCGCATATTGTTAAACCGCATAATTTCTAGCTGTTCGTATGCCTGTGCTAAATCTTGACGAATTTTAGGAGGCAAAGCAGAAATGTCAACTTCTGCAAGAAAATCTTCAAACTCTTGACGAAAGGATAGCTGTTGCCCAAGCGTGGAGGCTCCTCTCTCATATCCTAAAGTCGCCATCGCTACCGCCCACCCATGGCCAGGTTCACCCACAATTAATTCTTTATCAATTCTCACATCGTTAAAAAACACCTCGTTGAATTCATCGCCACCAGTGATTTGTATTATAGGACGAATTTCAATACCTTCAGCACTCATCGGCACTAAAAGATATGAAAGCCCACTATGGCGTGCTGAGTCAGAATCTGTTCTACAAACCACAAAACACCAATCTGAAAACTGGGCAAGAGAAGTCCAGATTTTTTGCCCGTTGATAACCCAGCTGTCTCCTGTCAGCTCAGCACGGGTTCTAATGTTTGCTAAATCTGAACCAGCGTCTGGCTCAGAATATCCTTGACACCAAAACTCTGTTCCATTGAGAATGGAGGGAAGAAACCGCTTCTTCTGTTCTTGCGTTCCATAGTCAACTATTGTCGGGCCAGCTAGAGTTAAACCCATATTTGGAATTCGTCCTGGCGCCTTAAACTCTACATACGTCATATAAAAAATTACTTGTTCAAATAAAGTGCAGTTTCGCCCACCCCATTCAGTTGGATAATTAATACCCAGCCAACCGCCTTCTGCTAACTTGGCCTCCCACGCCATCAAAAGCTCTGGGGCAATATCGTTTCTTCCAGTTCCGCCCTTGCCTTTTAAGTCGCCAAACTCCCCTGTCAAATTTTCGTTCAGCCAAGTCTCGACTTCGTCTTTGAAATCTTTTTCGGCTGAGGTTAGTGAGAAATCCATTTTTGCTTTTTGTTGGGTTGTTGGGTTGTTGGGTTGTTGGGTTGTTGGGTTGTTGGGTTGTTGGGTTGTTGGGTTGTTGGCCGCTTGCGTGTTTATCTTTGACCGAACTTAATTTTATTTTCAACAGGAGATTTTTTCAATTCGCAAAACTTTTTTGTAATGATTTGTATGCCTTTTCTTGGCACTTTTTTTTAGCGACCCATTTGGTCTTGTAAACAGCACCAAAAAAACCAAAGCAGAGGCAACGCTTTTAGTTCATCCAGTGGTTTTACCAGTTTCTCTATTTAC
>JAHRAM010000024.1 GCA_020027305.1 Acidimicrobiia bacterium
CAAAGATATAATCCCAAAAATACTTTCTTATGAGCTAGAAAACTTGCATTCCATTCTTAAAAGCCCAGACCAAATAAACAAGTTAAACAGATGGGAAAGCCAAGTCAAATATTACCTTCAAAAACCTAGAAATCTAAATAACCTGGTTCAAGATATCACATTGCTTCTTCCCTTGCTGAGCTTTCCGCCAAAAGATAGCAAGAATAAAAAGTTGCTTGAGCTGCCCCACACTCAATGGCTCATTAAATTTATTTCACGTTTTTATGAACTGCTTATTTCTACTTGGCAACACATTCTCACCGACTTCACCCTCAAGGATGTGGCTGAGCGAATTCAAAAAGGCGAACTGACCTTCCACGATTCTTTGGTGCTAGCTCGCCAACTGCTCCAACACGATAAATTCGGGCAAGAAATACTTGGGGATTTGGCAACTGAGTATCCCTACATATTAATTGATGAGTTCCAAGACACTGACCCAATTCAGCTAGACATTGCTGTCTTGATTAGCCAGATGGCAGCCAAAAAAATGGGTGGGGATGAATCACTAACAGTAGTCGGCGACCCCAAACAAAGCATCTATGGATTCCGTGGGGCAAGCCTTGAAAACTATTTAACCGCAAAAGAAAGTGTGGGAAGCGAAACTGTTGAGCTAATCCAAAACTTTAGAACGGTGGAGCCAATTATTTTCTGGATCAACAAAACCCTTTCCCCACTTGTTCATAACCAAAACTCACCCGCCAAAAGTAGTGGCGAGCTTATAGCTGTCAGAGAAATCCCCAAGAGCAAAAGAGAAGAAGTTGGGCCATCTGTGTATCTCATAGATTACACCCCCACCGGTGATAAGAAGCCAAGCATGGATGAAAAAAGGCAGAGCGAAGCTGAAAGCATTGTTCAAACCATTGGCAAAATGCTAAAAGAAAAATGGCTGACTGAAGATGGGCAAGACACAAAAGATAAAAAAGGAGAAACTTGGCGACCAGTTGAGCTTAAAGATATTTGTATCCTTGTTCGGGCAAGAACAGAAATTGACACCCTAATTAACACTTTGCAAAAATATCAAGTTCCATACTCCTTAGAGCTGGGCGACTTTATTTATGAGACACCACAAATAATTGACTTGATTGATGTGCTTTATGCTTTGGAAGACCCAAGCAATGACTTTGCCGTAGTTCGAGCGCTTAGAACTCCCTTGTTTGGGGTGGGCGATGATGAACTATACACATATAGGGTGAATATGAAAAAGGCGAGCAAGGGCGCGAGTATTTGGAATTATTTAGCTCACAACACTAGGGCAGGAACTAAAGGCCGGGCAGAAACTACAAATAAAGCGCCAGAAAATAAAGTGCCAGAAAAAATTGTGGCTGCTTTTTCTTATCTCACAGAACTACACCAAAAAAGTGCGGAGTTAGAGTTGGGGCAACTGGTTTCACAAATCATAAGCGACCGAATGCAATTAGAAGTTACTAGAAAAACTATGGATGGGCTAGATTTTGACACCACTCAACGACATCTAGAGATTTTTACAAATAAAGCATCACAGGTTGCACACCTTAAAGAATTCCTTGAAACCGTTCAACAAGAAATTGATACTAAAACTAGGTTCAACTCCCCCGCTCAGCAAGCTACAAAAAACGCAATAAGAATAATGACGATGCACAATGCCAAAGGGCTGGAATTCCCAGTTGTAATTCTTTGCAATCTTTTTAAGAACCCCAAATATGAGGGGTTGAAGGTGATGCCAGCCATTGGTACTTCGCTTGAAAAAAATTCGCTGGCGCTACATTTCAGTGCCAAGCTTAAAAATGAAACTTTTGAAAAACATGAAAAAGAATATCGCGAGCAAGAAACACTTGAAGAAAATCGCATTCTCTATATGGCTGCCACCCGTGCCAGAGACCACTTAATCGCCCCAATGTGTTTACCTTCTACCAAAAAAACACCTGCCCTTGCTGAATTAATTGCCAAACAAAATAAAATGTTTGCTGCCAATAACCCCAACCGCACTTCAAGTAAAGAAATTGAAATTGTTGAAGCAGAAAAAATAAAGAGCAAGTTGAGTGCCGAAAAAATTGTCAAAATAATCGCCCAAACGATTGCTGGGCAAAGTGAGGCTGGTAGAAATAGTGAGAGTGGTGGAAATAATAATAACGAAAAGAATGTTGGGATGGCTGATACAAATAAGCTAATCAACCCAAAAAACTGGGAACAAGAAAAATCTCGAGTGCTTGCTGAAGCTCAATCAAAAAATCTGATTTCAGCTTCTGACATTAGACGACAAGTTATTGAAGCGATAGAAAAGTCAAGTCAAAATATAAGCTCAGAGGCGCTAGAGGCAAGCAAGAATTTGAAAAAGGAAGGTGCGAGTAAAGAATCAATGTCAGAAAAAGAAGAGGGGCAAGCAAAGACTGGCAAAGAGTGGGGTGAAGAAACAGATAAAAAGAAGGGCAAAGAAACAGATCAAGAAATAGGAATTGATGAGACTGCAGAAACAGGTGGAACGGAAGCAAACCCAATTTCAACTAGAGGGCGACTATCAAAAAGCAAGGGATCTGATTTTGGCGATGCCGTTCACAAAGTGCTTCAGTTCGCCGACTGGAATAGCAAAACTATTTTAGAAGATGTCAAAAAATATAGCCAAGAATTTTCAAATAGCGGGCTTTCAAACGGTGAAGATTTGACAAAAGCGAAAAGAGATGAGGGAATTGAAGCAGCTAAAGAGAATAAAGAGGCTGAAAGAATTGAAGAGGCCGTCAAGCACTTTTTAGAATCTGAAGTCGTTAAAGAAGCAATGACATCTTCTTATTACCGAAAAGAAATCCAACTACAAACTAAAGCTGATACGAAATTCAAGGTTGAACCCAATTCCCAATCTGGCAATGAACCTGATATTAAAACTGAAAAGGGATTTTTCTTTAGAGGCTTTGTAGACCTTTTATATAGAAATGACTTACATAAAAATGACAAGCAAAACGAAAATGGCAATTCCTCTTACACAATTGTAGATTTCAAAACAATCGGCAAACTTGATGACAACTTTATCGCCAAGCGAATGAACGACTACAAATATCAAGGGGCTTCATACGTGCTTGCCCTACAAGAAATTATTGGTAGAGACGATTTCCAAATTAACAGTATCAATGAAAACGCTGCTAAAACAACAAGCAAAACAACAACCAATCTAAGCCCAGAAGTAAAAATGAAATTTGCGTTTGGAAATGAAACTGGTGTCAAGGTCATAGAAATGACAGAAAAAGAAATTGCTGATACTATCGCCGAAATCAAAAATGGAGCTGCTTAAAGTAGCCTTAAATATATGTCAGACGTGTGGGTGATAATCCTAGCAGGCGGTTCTGGAACTCGCTTTGGTAAGCAAAAGCAGTTTGAAGAGATTGCTGAAATTCCAATATATATATGGGCGTTTAAAACCGCTCAAGAGATTACTACTGAAAATATTATCTTGGTTGCCCCAAAAGAGGCGATTGGTGAAATAGTTCCAAACGAGCGAACCAGACAAAAACTTTTGAAAAAAGGTGTAATGAGTGAGCAAATGGTAGAAGGTGGAAATACCCGCTCAGCTTCAGTTAGAGCCGGAATAGAAAAACTGAAGGAAATGGGAGCAAATGACACAGATATTGTTTTAGTTCATGATGCTGCTCGCCCCCTTGCTACTAAAGAAATCTATTTAGATGTCATCCAAGAAATTCGTGATGGAGCTGATGCGGCAACTCCTGCCATTCCTATAACCGATACCATAAATACCACCGATGGAGAAATCGTTGACCGAAAAAAGCTCTTGGCGCTCCAAACTCCACAAGGTTTTCGATTTGACATACTAAAAGAAATCCACGAAAATGGTGAAGAAGCCACTGACGACATTAGCCTATGTTTGAAACACAACAAAAAAGTTTCTTACACAACTGGCGATGTTAAAAATCTCAAAATTACCGAACCCATAGATTTGAAAATCGCCAAATTTCTTCTCACACAGAAGCCTTCTTAAAAACTTAAATAGCGCCAAACCCTAAACCAAGACAAGACTTAAGTAAAAATAAACCTAACTAAAACTAGAACCTAAACAGAAATACACGAATGAAAATAGGATTGGGCTTTGACTGCCACCCCTTTGATGAAACTGACGGAAGGAAACTTATCTTGGTTGATGAAACTGACGGAAGGAAACTTATCTTGGGCGGTGTAATTTTTGAAGGCGAAACAGGATTAGTTGGACACAGCGATGGCGATGTTGTGGCACATGCCTGCGCCGATTCTCTTTTAGGAGCGTCTGGATTGGGTGACTTGGGCCAGCACTTTCCTGATGACAAAAAACTTGAAAGCCAAGACAGTATTCAAATGCTAAAAGAAGTAGTTAGAAAAGTGAGACGGGCAGGATTTCTTGTTGAAAATATTGATTGTGTTGTTGTGACAGACCATCCAAAAATCTCAGACAAAAGAGACCAGATGCAAAAAAATCTATCGGCTTGCGTTCGAGCTCCTGTCAGTGTTGGCGGCAAAAGAACTGAAGGAATGAACGTTGGCAAAGAGGGGATTACCTGCTTTGCTGTTGCCCTGCTAAATGAAACCGAAAACAAATACTAAAAAAATTGATAGTGAAGAATTAAGCAATAACAAAATGGGTGACAGATAGAGAAAAAGGCGAAGAAATAAAGAACAAGCCAATAAATAAATTAACAATAGAGAAGAGAAAAAGAATTAAAAAATGGCAAATAAAGAATCTAAGAAACCATACAGGGCGCTACAACAAAAACGCACTAAGGCACCAGTAAAAAAACTTACCCAGTCAAAAAGTTCCACCCACCAAAAACAAAAATATCAAAAAGCTAAAGGGTCACAAAATAAAAGATTTCAAGGGGCAAAAAATGTTGCTCCTTCTAAAAAGAGTGTTGCCCAAAAAATTGGTGCTGAACAAATTGAAGGCAGGCGAGCTGTGCTTGAGTTGCTCATTGCTGGAAACCGAAAGACCTATGAGATTTATTTTCTTGCCGACCTAAAGCCTTCGCCAATACTTGATGATATCAAAACCATTGCCGAATCAGAAGGGGTGAAAACCCAAACCATCTCAAAAGCTAAATTTTTTCAAATCGCAAAAACCGAAACACCCCAAGGCGTTATCGCAAAAGCGAGTGTCTTAAAACCCGTTGAGCTTGAATCACTTTTGACAAATCAAGATTCCAGCAAAACATCAAATAGGGTGTCGGGCGGAACTCCCCCTTTCCTTCTGGTGTTAGACGGAATTGTCGACACCGCTAATTTGGGAAGA
>JAHRAM010000028.1 GCA_020027305.1 Acidimicrobiia bacterium
TATATGGAGGGCGGAGCCGACTGGTCGGCAACAGGCGGGAAATACATTTTAAGGGGCTATAACAAAAAATATGCCGATGAAAACCCAGCACTCTACGGGCACTACACTTTGATATGTTTGCCGCCGACATTTGTGGGTATCTTGGCTTACAACTCATTGACTTGGTTGAATGTTTTCCCAATGGCTCCCGACCGATGCTTGATTTTTTCAGCTGGGCTATATGAAGGGAAAGTTCCATCTGGGAAATACACGAATTATTTTGTGGATGCTTTCTTTAAAGAAGACAAAGAAATTTGTGAGCGAGTGCAAAAAGGCGTTCAGGCTCACCACACAAGCGGCGGGCGTCTAGTTGAAATGGAACGTATCGTTGTTGACTTCCACAATTATTTGGGAACTCGAATGTTTGGCGACCCTAAACCTGAGATTTATGCTGCCCCTGAGATGAGCAATATTTTGGGGTAGTTTTTATTTGTCTTAGGTTGGGTTTGATTTTTATTCTTGCTTACCTTCAATGGTGAGGGTTTTTTGATAGCCAATTTCATATTCTCTTAGTAGGTCAATTAATTCATAGCCATCAATTAGTCTTACCAATTTTTCTTGTGCGTATTTTCGCGCTGCTGATGTAAAAGAGGAGGTTGTAATAAAGATTGCCTTCTCGGCATTCTCACCATCCTTAGAGCCTAAGAGTTCTCGAATTTCTTTCTCTTTAACTTTGATAGTAGGTTTGTATCTTTTGACTTGGATGACAAATTTAAAATTTAACAATCCTATTTCGAAGTGTCCTATGCCATCAATTCCATGGTCGCCGACATAAGGTGTTTCGACAATTTCTGCTCCCATTTTCCTTAATAGTTCTATGCATATAAGTTCAAATTCTCTGGGGTCAATATCTTCAGTAATTGTAAGCAAGTCTTTTTCTTTTTGTAATGACACCTCGTCTACTTCAAGCTCTTTCGCAGTTCCTTCGGGAATGTCTTCAAAATTAACATTGTCCTGATTTTTGTTTTTATTCGTATTTGAAGATTTTGTGTTTGCGGCGAACCAGCCTGTTTGTTTTATAAATTCTTGCCTTATTTGCTCAGCTACAGATGAATCATTGGGGCGGTCAATCAATTCTTTTGCACTTTCTCTCCCTTTCTCAGTCCATTCAACGATGCCTGTTCCAGTAGCTGGTTTTAAGTGTTTAGTTTTGCGTAAACCAGTTGCTGCCCAGTCTGCCTGTTCTTCTAGTAGCCCTACCATAATTGGAGGGCTTTTTTTCTTTACCTCTCGTTTGCTCACTTCCTCACTCATATCTAACAAATCCCTGAGCCTTTCAGCCACTTCACGTTTATGTGCTTTACCTGCAAGATGAAATAGAGCGAACAGAATATATGGTGTTAAGTCTTTGGCAACTAAAGTTTTTTCAAATTTTGGGTCGCCCCACATGTTTGGCATTTTTATCCTTCGGGCGCGTCTTAAAAATTATTCAGAATCTTTAAGAGGAGCTATTACAACTTTAGCTGGGCCTTGCTCACCTCTACTGCCATAGGTGAATATTGCGTATGAGTTTGTGGATGGCTCACCAGCGTCATTGAATTCTAGTGGGCCTGAAGCTCCGTCATAATCAATATCTATTCCCTCCAGCGCAAGATTGGCGCAATCTGCAAAACTCCTGCATTTTCTGCCCCCCTTAGTCACTCCATTAATTTCTTTAGCAAACTCAAGTGGGTCAACGCTATTTGCCACTACAGATGCCAGTGCCAAAACGACAACAGCATCATACGTGGAGGCATTATAAACTACATCGTTTGCATCTGGCGCAAATTCTCGCAGGCTTGCATTAAACAATGGGTCGCCTTCAGGATGAGGAGTTGGATTGATGTCAATAATATGTTCAGCGCTCAAGGCTGGCCTATCTTTTTCTATTTTGTTTTTTGCTACTTTGCTGCCAAAGTCTTCAACTGTTGAATACATTCTGATATTGCTAGGCCCAACACCATGCTGTATCAAAGCATACAAAATATCAACCCCCTCCGCAAACGAGATTAAGAGAACAGAATCAATTCTTTTTGCTCGAGCCTGACTAGCAATGTTAATTGAATCGGGACGGTTAAATTCATAGCCAGTAAACTGAGCGATGGTTGTGTTGCCAGTAGCTTCAAGACGATCCTTCACCCCTTGTGCCAGCTCACTCCCAAATCTGTCATTGCGAAAAATGATGGCTATTCTTCTGGCACTGCTGTCATTTGCAATTTCATTAGCGATTACTTCTGCCCACAACTGATTAGAGCTGACGGTTCTAAATAGCAAGCCCCTGTCAGGATAATTGGTAAAGGTTTGTGTGCTTGAGGCTGGTGAAATCATAACAAGGTTTTCCTCTATCACTTTGTCTACGATGGATGTAGAGACAAGGCTTGAATATGCCCCAACGATGCCATGAACTTCATCGTTTAGCAACAACTCAAGTGAATTGTCTGCAATGCTTGGGTCGGTGCCTGTGTCGTTGCTTATTAGTTCAATATTTTTTCCCGCAGCCTTAATGTCGTTCACTGCAAGCTCTGCTGCCCGAACTGGTCCTAAGTCGTAATCTCTAAGTGCCCCAGTTCTGGGTGATAACAACCCAATGCGAAGGGGTGTTTCGATTGGATTTTCAATTGCCCCACGATTACTACTGTTGTTGCCGCCATCACTGCTACCACCACCAGTACGATTGTTAACTGCATTCCCAAAACCAATGCTGACAGTAGGGGAGCTACTACTATTATCGTCATTGCTATGAAGGCAGCTAGCGAGCATAAGCCCTAGCAATCCAACTATTAGAGTTGTTGCCAATATTTTGCTAAACATTTTATTTAACATTTTTCTTTAATCTCCCTCGCTGGTATTCCGCTTGTAATTTTGTAAATTCTGCAATTTTGCAATTCTGCAATTCTATGATTTATATTTTTATAATTTTGTTAGGAATTTGCCCTTTAGCATTTAACATCTTATTTAGTCATTTAAAATTTTAGCCGATTTATCTTTAGGCACAACACTGAGGATTATTGTACGCCTTATTTTTATTTGCTATCTCCCTATGGTTTAAGTTAATTCTATTTGTTATTTTTTGTTTTCCCGCAATCCTAATTTCTTAAACTCAAATATTTAAAATGCAACTATTCCTCTTGTCTAGTGTTATTTTATTCCGTTATTACTACTACTCGCTCAGGGCCAGGTTGGCCGTTTTCCCCATAAGTAAATATTTTATAGGAATTAAAGCTTGGTTCACCAGCATCGGTAAATTCTAGAGGGCTGGATGCTCCATCATAGTCAATGTCTATGCCCCTTTCAATTAGGTCACCACATCCCCTATAGCTTGTGCATTTTCTTCCCCCACGGGTAACACCAACTATTTCTTTTGAAAATTCCAGTGGGTCAGCACTGTTTGCAACAAGCGATGCCAGAGCCATAATCACAATGGCGTCATAGGTAGAACCGTTATAAGGAGTTTCAGTCACATCATCAGCAAAGTGAGATAGTCGCCCAACAAAAGATGGGTCGGCATTTGGGTGAGGGGTTGGGTTGATGTTAACAATTCCATTTATCTTGCCGGGGTCATCGGGGTCAACAATGTTTCCCAAGTCTCGAAATCTATCAGATAGATAAATCGCCACATCGGGCGGGTTTATACCTTGGTTGATTAGCTCTCTTGTGATGTCATCGCCTTCTCTAAAAGCAACAAGAAACAAAGCATCAATATCGTCTTTTCTAATTTGGCGAACGATTTGAATTGGGTCGGGCTCAGCAGTGCCATATTTGTAGAACTGAACAACTTCCACCCCTGCCTGCATAAGTCGGTCATGAGTTCCTTCTGCCAGCTCATTGCCAAAGGCATCATCTCGATAAACGATGGCAAGTCGCTTGTGCCCATTTGTGAGAATTTCATCCACTGTAACTTTTGCCCATAACTGATTAGAGCTAACGGTTCTAAAGAGCAATCCATTGTCGTCATAAGTTGTGAACTGCTTTGTGCTTGCAGCTGGCGAAATCACTACTACATTTTGAGAAAGGATGGTTGGAATGGTTCCTAGCGAAACTGAAGAACTAAAGGGGCCAACAATTCCATGAACCCCAGCGGATAGCAACTCTTTGGCGTTTTTTGTGGCAACCTCTATGTTGGTTCCGCTGTCTCGGTGGCTAAATGTAATATTTCCACCAGCTTCATTTATTTCTTTTGCTGCTAGCTCAGCTGCTCTGAGTGGGCCTGTTGCATAAGTTCCAAGTGAGCCTGAGCGGGGAGACAGTAACCCTATTTTGAGCTCATGGATTGTGTCGCCGCTTGTTTCAGGAAGCTCACTTGTGTTTGTTGCCACATTTGTTTCTGCCGATTCGCTTGTTTCTATAACCTCATCGTTTGTATGGTTGCAACTAGCGAGTAGGGAGGCAAATATTGTTGCCCCAACAATTAGAGATATGGAAAAAATTAGCGGGCGAAATTTAAACCTCAGCGAAAGCAATTTCTCAGTCAAAAACTTCACCTATTTAAATCGCTACTGCAAAAATAATTGCCAGCTTAGCGATTTTGGGGGAAGCCCAGATTTATCTGGGAAGTGGCTGGGTCTGGCCATCGAGTGGTCACGACCTTTGATTGGGTATAAAAGTGAACGCCTTCTGGGCCATAAATATGGGTATCACCAAACAGCGAGCCTTTCCAACCGCCGAATGAGAAATATGAAACTGGCACAGGGATTGGAACATTCACCCCAACCATTCCACAGTTGACTTCATGGGCGAATTGGCGAGCAGCTCCGCCATCACGGGTAAAGATTGAAGTTCCATTTCCAAACGGGCTGACGTTCACCAGCTCCACAGCTTCCTCATAGCTTTCTTCTCGAACCACCGATAGCACTGGCCCAAAAATCTCTTCCTTATAGCAAGTCATATCGGTTGTGACATTGTCAAGCAGGGTTAGCCCGAGGAAATACCCGTTGCCGTCAAATGTGTCTTCACGCCCATCTCGCACAATGGTGGCTCCCTCTTTTACGCCAGTCTCAATATAGCCAGCCACTTTTTCCATATGCTCTTTGGTAACCAGCGGGCCCATTTCTGAATCGGGGTCAATTCCATCGCCGACCTTCACTTTGTCTAGCCGTGCTTCAATGGCGTCTACTAGGCGGTCGCCCACATCCCCAACAGCTACTACGACAGAAATCGCCATACAACGTTCGCCGCAAGTTCCATAAGCAGCACTTATAGCATTGTCAGCGGCCACATCTACATCGGCATCTGGCAGAACAATCATATGATTTTTTGCCCCACCTAGAGCTTGAACCCGTTTGCCGTTGGCAGAAGCTGTGGCATATATGCTTTTGGCAATTGGGGTTGAACCGACAAAGCTAACGGCTTCTACATCGGGGTGTTCTAGCAAGCGGTCGACTGCTTCCTTGTCGCCGTTGATAAGATTGACAACACCAGCGGGAACCCCAGCTTTTGCCAGAAGCTCCATCGTGAAAAGCGGAGCCGAAGGATCTTTTTCAGAGGGCTTTAGCACGAAAGTATTTCCACATCCAATGGCGGTTGGATACATCCACATTGGAACCATCGCTGGGAAGTTAAACGGAGTTATTCCAGCTACCACGCCCAAAGGTTGCTTGATGGAATGCACATCAACGTCAGTTGAAGCCTGCTCAGTGAACTCACCTTTTATAAGCTGCCCGATTCCATAGGCGTATTCAATGTTTTCTAACCCACGAGCTACTTCACCAAGCGAGTCGCTTAGAACTTTGCCGTTTTCACGGGTCAGGTGCTGAGCGATGTCATTTTTGTGCTTGTCTACCAAATCACGAAGGCGGAACAAAACGTCAATGCGGTGAGCGATTGGCACGGTGCGCCATTCTTCAAAAGCCTCTTTAGCAACTGCTACTACGTGGTCAACCTCTTCAACTGAGGCGAAATCTACTTCGGCGATTTGTTCGCCAGTTGCTGGGTTAAATACTGGGCCACTTCTGCCCGACTTTCCAGGGGTCAGTTTGCCATCAATCCAGTGGTGAATTTTTTCCATTTTAATTTGTTCCTTTACTTGTTTTATATTTCGCTGTTTTTATTTTGTCTATTTCTTATTTCGTCTGCTTATTTTTCCTGTTTTATATTTCGCTGTTTTTGTATTTTCTGTCGCTTATTTCGCTGTTTTTATTCCGCCTACGTTTATATCCCGCTTTTACATTCCGTTTTTAGTTTTTCCTACTTTAATCTTTGCCATTACAAGTTTAGTTTCTTAGCGGAGATATTGGGTTAGCCCTCTCTTCAAATATTTTCCATCGCCTTTGGCGCCGTGATATTTTTTGTCAGCGATAAGAGTTTTGCCTCGGCTCAAAACGGTTTCAACAGCACCATTTATTTCAAACCCTTCCCACGCTGAATAATCCATGTTCATATGGTGGGTGTCAACCGATATTTTGGTTTTGCCTTTGGGGTCATAAACCACGATGTCGGCATCTGCTCCTGGGGCAATTACGCCTTTTTGCCCGTATAGCCCAAACATCCTTGCGGGGGTTGTAGAACAAGTTTCTACCCAACGTTCCAAGCTCAGCTCGCCAGCAACTACGCCTTGATATATGAGATCCATTCGATGCTCCACGCCGCCAATTCCATTTGGAATATCACGAAAATCTTCCAGCCCAAGTTCCTTTTGTTCTTTCATACAAAATGGGCAGTGGTCGGTTGAAACGATGCTGAGATCGTTAGTGCGAAGCCCACGCCAGAGGTCGCCATGGTGCGTCTCTTCTTTTGTGCGAAGTGGGGGGGAACAAACATAGCCAGCCCCAGCGAACCCTTTTGCGCCTAAGTGTTCTTCTAAATTCAAATAGAGATATTGCGGGCAAGTTTCAGCAAAGACATTGTGCCCTTGACTTCTTGCCTCTGCCACATTTGCCAGTGCCTCAGAAGCAGAAAGGTGAACGAAATAGACAGGTGCTCCTGCCACCAGCGCCAGCTGGATTGCTCGATATGTTGCCTCGCCCTCTAGTTTGGGCGGGCGGGTAATACCATGATAGATTGGGTCGGTTTGCCCTCTTGCAGCAGCTTGTTCGGCGATGACATCAATAGCAATTCCATTTTCAGCATGCATCATTATGAGCGCTCCATTAGAAGAGGCCTGTTGCATGGCTCGCAAGATTTGGCCGTCATCTGAATAAAACACTCCTGGATATGCCATAAAGAGTTTGAAGCTGGTGATGCCTTCATCAACTAGGATGTCCATTTCTTTGAGCGCCTGTTCGTCAACGCCTCCCAAAATCACGTGGAAGCCATAATCAATGGCGCAGTTTCCTTCAGCTTTTGTGAACCAGCTATCTAGGCTTTCTCGAACATTTTCGCCCGTGCGTTGAACGGCAAAATCAATGATAGTAGTTGTGCCACCCCAAGCTGCTGCTCGAGTTCCAGTCTCAAAAGTGTCAGAAGCAAATGTTCCGCCAAACGGAAGTTCCATATGGGTGTGAACATCAATGCCCCCAGGAACTACATATTTATCAGAGGCATCAATAATTTCAGCATTTCCATTTTCGGCAGTGGTTTTTGCCAATTCTGAATCGGGTGCCAGCAGTGCCTCAATCTTTTCTTCGCCTACCAAAACATCCAACTCTTGGATTCCTTGTGGGCTGATGACACTCCCACCTTTAATTAGCTTCATATTCCTTTGCCTCCTTTTTATATTTAGGCTTTTACCTTATTTGCTGATTCAGCAAGAATACTAAGGGCTTGCCCAACCTCATCTTCACTGATTGAAAGTGGTGGGGCAATGCGGAGGCAGTTCCCATAAGTTCCCCCTTTGCCAATCAGCAACCCACGTTCTCTAGTTTCTTCCATCATTTTTGAAGCAGCTTCTGGGGAAGGAGCTTTAGTGCCAGGCTTGACTGCCTCAATAGCAATTGCCAGCCCTTTACCTCTGAGGTTGCCAATCCAATCGCAATCGTTTGCGATGTCGTTTAGCCCGTTCATAAGGAGGTTGCCCATCTTTAGAGCATTTGATTGAAGGTCGTGTTCTAACAGGTAATCAATGTTTGCCATAGCACCCACAGCACATAGGGGGTTGCCGCCAAAAGTTGAGATTGAGTTGGCGGTTAGGCAATCCATTATTTCTGCCCGAGCTACCACGCCTCCCACAGACATTCCGTTTCCAACCCCTTTAGCAAAAGTCATAATATCTGGAACTACACCGTGTGCTTGATGCCCCCAGAAGTTCTCACCAGTTCGCCCCCAGCCAGTTTGAACCTCATCGGCGATAAACAAAATTCCAGTCTCTTTTAATACTTCATCAAAACTCGCAAATAGCCCATCAGGCCCGTGGTCAAATCCGCCCACGCCCAACATAGGCTCAGCAATTAGGGCTGCCACATTTCCAGAGGTTGTCACATTAATTATGTCTCTTAAATCATTCGTACAGGCTTCAATATAAGCGGCGTCATCCAAATCGATAAATGGAGAGCGATACCGATTTGAGCCATGAACAAAATTGACCGATAGCCCAGAGTAGGTAGTAGATGTCCAGCTGCTGGTTCCCGTGACGGCCTGAGCGCTGAACGACCTGCCATGATAGCTAGACCTCATTGCCAGCACCTCATTTGAATTTCTATAAAGGGTGGCGAGCAAAAGGGCAGTGTCGGTAGCCTCTGTGCCAGATGTGGTGAAAAACACTTTGGCGTTTTCTATCTCTGTCAGCCCCACAATCTTTTCAGCTAGCTCAATCATTGGCTCATTCAAGTAGAGCGTGGAAGTGTGAATCATTTTTTCAGCTTGGCGCTGAATGGCTTCCACAATTTCTGGCACGCCGTATCCTGTCATCGTGGTTAAGATGCCGCCAAAACAATCTAGGTATTGGTTGCCTTCTCCATCTGTGACAAAGCTACCTTTACCATCTACGATTTGGATAGGTTCGGCATAGTTCAAAGCAACCCAGTTAGGGATGACTTGTTGGTGTCGTTTTAACAGATTTTTATGTGCTGACATTTTTCTTTAATAATTCTTGTGCTAATCTTTTTGTCAAATTAAATTATCAAATTAAGCCCTTTTATCAAAGTCTTAGCCATCTGTTAGTGGGCTATAACAGTCGGGGCGGCGGTCACGATAAAACGCCCATTGATTTCGAACCTCTGCTAGCAAATCCATATCAAGGTCTCGCACCACAAGCTCTTCCTCGTTATCAGATGCCAAATCGCCCACGAATTCACCTCTGGGGTTGGCGAAATAGGAAGTCCCATAGAAATCGTTGTCGCCCAACGGCTCAACACCAACTCGATTTATGGCGCCCACAAAATAAAGGTTAGCAATTGCTGAGGCAGTTTGTTCTAACTTCCACAGATGAGATGAAAGCCCACGGCTGGTAGCTGCTGGGTTGAAAACTAACCTAGCCCCGCCTAACCCTAAGGCACGCCAGCCTTCTGGGAAATGTCGGTCATAGCAAATGTAGACACCAATCTTTCCGACAGCAGTCTCAAACACTGGATACCCCAAGTTGCCTGGGCGGAAATAATACTTCTCCCAAAATCCCTCAACTTGTGGGATGTGGGTCTTTCGATATTTCCCAAGATATTTTCCATCGGCATCAATAACTGCTGCTGAATTATAAAGCACACCAGGCTGTTCTTCTTCATAGATGGGAACGACTAGCACCATGCCCAACTCTTTTGCCAGCTCACACATCATCTGTGTGGTCTTGCCATCGGGAATTTGTTCTGCCATTTTATAATACTCAGGGTCTTGAACCTGGCAAAAATATGGCCCATTGAAAAGCTCTTGGAAGCACATCACTTGTGCCCCCTCAGCAGCAGCATCTCGTGCTGCCTTAACATGTTCCTCAGTCATTGAATCAACATCGCCAGTCCATTTCAACTGAACGATTGCTGCTTTGATTGAATTACTCATAACCCCTCCCTGCTTTTTATTTTTGTTTTATTTTTCTTATATTTTGTAGTTGCGATATTTTGATATTTTATTTTCTTTCTACTCGGCCGTGTTATTTAAACTAGCGCTATTTAGATTAATGCTGTTTAATTAGTAATTTAGTGAAAAAGCTCTAAAAATGAAAGTTGCAAAATGAATTGGCAAAAAGAAAATAGCAAAATGAATTGGGCAAAAATAAAGTGGTAAATCAAAAATAGCAAAATGAAAACGACATATATTTTGTGAGCGAGTGAAATGATAAGTTTTATAGGCGATTTAATAACCGATGTAGTGGTTTCACTAAACACTGAAATATCTGAAGGTCGTCCAAACATTCGATATGGCACAGACACCGATGCCAAAATTCATCATCGGCGGGGTGGAAGCGCCGCCAATATGGCAGTAGCTGCAAAAAAGCTGGGAGCCGATGCCGCATTTTTTGGAAATGTAGGAAAGAACGTTCGGGGCGATGAGTTATTAGGGGAGCTAGAACAAATTGGTGTCAAGACATTTGTTACCCGTTTGGGAAAAGTTGGAACGGTGATGGCCTTGCTTGATATAAGCGGGGAGCGTTCGATGATTACCGACCGTGGATCGTCTAAAGATTTTGTGCTTGGAGATTTAGAGCAAGACGCAAATTTCAAAGAGTTAAAAGATAAAGCGGCAAACCAAAATATAAGAAGCCAAGATAGAACAAGCCAAAATAGAACAAGCCAAAATATGAGCTTGCTTCATATTCCTGGATACTCCCTTGTGGTTGAACCACTTGCCACTAGCTCAGTAGCGTTAGCAAAAATGGCTGACCGTGTAAGTGTTGGGATTTCATCCGTTGGAGCAGTTAAGGATTTTGGGGTTGACAAGTTTTGGCAAAGGGTTAAAGAAATCTCCCCTGACATAATTGTTTGCAATCAAGATGAAGCCGACTTGCTGAATGATAAATTGTTTGGCGACAATTTTTTACAAGACAATTTTTCAAATCAGATTACGATAATCGTCACAACTGGGCCAGACCCTGTGAAAATAATTCAGCAAACAATTCAAGAAGGCGACAGTGAAGGCAAGTTCAACAAAAATATAAGTGTTGAGGTTCCAGTTCCTAGTTTTTCAAGCGCTATAAATGTCACTGACACGACTGGGGCAGGCGATGCTTTCACCGCTGGTTTTTTGGTCGGCATAGATGGCAAAACATTGAATGAAAACAATTTGGTTGAGGCTGTAGAGTTGGGACATAAGGCAACAGCCAATCTATTTAAAGAAATAGAGCAAAACAAGAACTAGGGGCAAAACCAAATAGGCAACTATATAAAAGTAGATTAAAAAAGCATATAAAAAGTAGATTGAAAAAATACAGCAAAAAACATAATGGAAATTAAAGTCGCACCCGAAATATCAAAGGCCCTTTCAGCGGGGCGCCCAATTGTTGCAATGGAATCTACAGTGTTTAGCCCACTTGGGTTGCCTTTGCCACAACGGCGAGATGCTCTTAAAAGATGCAAACAAGTGCTAAAAATGACCCACTCCAAAAATACCAAAAAAGACAACAACAAAAATGGTGCTAAAAATGAGCTAGAGGTTTTGCCAGCAATAACAGCAATCTTGGATGGGCAGATTTATCTGGGGTTAACTGAAGAACAAGAAGAAAAAATACTGGCACAGGATAAAGCCGTAAAAAAAGTTTCATTACGCGACATTCCAGTAGCAGTTGCACAAAAATGGGAAGTTGGGGTGACAACCGTGTCAGCCACAATTGCTATTGCTGCTGAAGTTGGAATTCGAGTTATGGCAACAGGCGGTATTGGTGGAGTTCACAGAGAAGCTAAGCAAGATTTAAGTGCTGACATCAGCGCTGATCTAACGGCACTAGGGAAATATCCAGTGGGGGTGGTTTGTTCTGGGGCAAAGGGATTTTTAGATTTGCCCTCTACAATAGAAATGCTTGAAACATTGGGCGTGCCTGTCATTGGCTATGGCACAGACACATTCCCTGCTTTTTGGAGCGCCAGCTCAGGGCTACCTGTTCCATTTCAAGTTGATGAGCCAAAACATATAGCAAACATTTTAAAAGAGCTATTAGACGACATCGGGGCAGTGGTTGCTGTTCCAGTTCCAGATGAGGCAGGGCTAAATGATATGGAAGCAGTCATTTCAAAAGCACTAAGTGAGGCAGAAAAAAATGGTGTCTCTGGAGCTGCCACCACCCCGTTCATTTTGAAATCCATCACCAAACAAACTGGTGGCGAAAGCCTCAAAGCAAATTTGGCACTATTAGAAAACAATGCCCGTGTGGCAGGCGATATTGCCAGAGCAATTAGTTAAGGTCGGGCAGATTTGTCCAGCCCTCTTTTTGATAGCGCCCATACCATCCGCTAGATGCCATCGTTCCGCCATCCACCATTAAGGTTTGACCGGTCATAAACCCAGCCAAGTCGCTCACCAAAAATAGAACCACCCGCCCATAGTCAATCGGTTCACCAAATCGCCCAAGCGGAACCCAACTCTTTATAAGCTCAGGGTCTCTTCCTCTAAGCATGGCATCGGCTGGCGTTTGTAATGTGTTTGCCATGTCTGGGGCGATGGCGTTTACTCGGATGTTGTCTTTTCCATGTTCAATCGCCAAAGTTTTTGTGAATGCCACGATGCCAGCGTTGAACGCCGTGTAGGCAGAATTATTGGGGCAAGCCCTGAACGCCTCAACAGTGGCATTGTTTACGATGGCGCCAGATTGTGCTTCAACCATCATTGGCAAAAATGCTCGGGTACAGCTAAAGACATGTTTCAAGGTGATTTCAAATTGCGCCATCCATTGCTCTTCATCGGTTTCAACAAACCTTCCACTTGGGCGATAGTCACCTACATTGTTAATCAAAATATCAACTTGTTCTTTTCCAACTGACTGCTTGCTGAAATCAAGGGCAGTTTGTTTTAGGCGGTCAAGTGTTTCAGGCTCACGGATGTCGCCCAGAACGGAAGCAACTTTTGCGCCGCCTGATTTTTTGGCATTTTGCTTTTCAATATCTGTAACAATTTCTTCAAGGTAGTCTTTTGAGATGTCGTTTATAACAAGGTTCGCCCCAGCTTCTGCTAGCAGGCGACTTATGCCACTGCCAATGCCAGCTGCCCCGCCAGTAATAACTGCTACTTTGCCTTCAAGGGAAATTTCAACTGTCATAATTTAATACTATTTAATTTCCAAGTATTATTTAATTTTTGTTTGCCTCTTTTATCTATTAATTGTTCTTATTAATTGTTCTTACTGTTTAATTATTACTGTTTAATCATCCTCGTTTAACCATCCTCACCAATTATTAATTACAAGCTAATTCAAAGTGAATTCTCTTGCTTTTGAAATTTCAATATTGGTACCACTTGGAAGCCTACCGATATATTCATCTCCATTTAACATATTTAAAATACTTGCCTTGGTTGAAAGCGCCATTGTGCGTTTTCCGCTAGGAGTATCTGCCACACAGATTGCCCGCTCAGGGTTTCCCTCTCGGTCATAAAGCAGGTTCGAAGTTCTAGCAACGGCGCCCCCAAAATAATCAGCGTCAACTTCTAAGGTGGGGGTACTTGCTCTCACCTCTTTAGTGAAATCGCTAAAGGCATTTGCTCCAATTTGTTTTTCGGGGTTGCCGTCAAACATATCATGGGTTGAAAAAATCCCTGCCCCTTGTTTGGTTATCATTCCGCTGATGGAAGTGACTAGCCCAGTCTTTTTATTCCCGTTTGCTTTTTCAGATTTCAAAACCTCTGTCATTCTGGCAAGCCCCCCCAGCACAAAGCTATTTAGCGGCCCGCCAGAAAAAGTCATCCCACCTGTGAGCGTGGGTTGGTGCGCATTTTCAGTCGCACTGCTAATGTCAATTCCCATCTCTTCTGCCTGAATCCAAACCGCCACAGGAAAACAAGAGTAAAGCTCAAAATAATCGACATCTTTATTGATGCCGTCTATACTCAGCCCGCTAGATTCAAGCACAGCTTTTCCCACGATTTCAAATCCTTGGCAACGGTGAATTTCTTTTCGCTCAACAATTGGAACCATGTTGTTTGAAACTGCTCCAGCAACTGGAAAAATCCATTCCTCTTCAGCAACCCCAAGCTCCATAGCAAACTCTTTTGAAACAAAAAGGAGTGCTGTTGCTTGGTCGACATTTATTTGAGAACAGTTCCACTTGTTGTATGGGGCAGCGATTGGGCGATTTCTTTCACTAGGCTGGGCGATTTCTTTGGCACCCATTGGTTCTTTAAAAGCTGCAAACGGATTTTCTGATGCCACCTCGCTGAAGCCTTCCCAAAGTTTTGCTGTTGCTGCCCGTTGTTCTTTCGGGCTTTTTCCTTTCGCAATTCCAAATGCATTTTCAATGAGAGAATAATGTGATGGGGCAGTATAAAGTTGTATTTCATGTTCAAGCGGATGAAGGATGTCAAGCTCAGGAGCAAGGGTTTCATCTGGCGGTATCTCACTAAAGGGTGGTTCAGGAATCTCTTCACCTGCGATTTTGTGGCGGAGCTTTTTGTATTCGGCTTCAGTTCCCACAACCAGCACGGCATCTGCCCCATTTTCTAAGATTTCGTTACATGCCATATTAAATGGGGTTTGTTGAAGCACCCCAACTTCAGCCATAATTGTTTTCGGGGGTTTGCTGCTGCTACCTTTGCCCTCGGCAACTTCTGGCAAGATTTTTTCAAGCAAAAGCTGGGCGGGGTTGCCCATTTTTGTCATTGAGCTCATACAGATTACCGACTGGAGCCTGCTAAAAACTTTTTCAGGAGCAACATTCAAGTCAGAAACACACATTTTTGTGGCAGAAACAAGCAGTTCTAAGGCGTTTAGCGCCTCATTTGGGTTTTCAAACCGCTGAGTTACGGTTTTTGCGCCTATAAGTAGGGGGGTTTTAGGGGTTGTCAAAATATACCTATATAAAAAATATACCTATTATATATGTCAATATATATGTCAAATATTTAAGATTGCCAATTTAAAAAATAAGTTATAAAAATGTTATATGCCACAAGTAGCTTATAAAAAAGTGCAAAACACATAAAAAAGAAAG
>JAHRAM010000037.1 GCA_020027305.1 Acidimicrobiia bacterium
TCCAAAATTGTCACACCTTAATGACATATTATATATATGAGACAGGCGGAACTACCACTTATGACTTCAAATTCTGTGGATAATTTTGTGAGCTCGTCAGAGCGTGCAAAGAGTAAAGCAAAATTCCTCGACCAGTTTTTTACCAAAAAAGATGTGTCTAAAAGGTTTGTCGCTGAAACAATAAAAACGCTTAAAAAAACTGATTTCAATTTTGATAAGAGTTTGTTTATTGAACCGAGTGCAGGTTTGGGGTGCTTTCTATACAACATAAGAGAAGAGGGTTTTGAGATAAAAGCATACGACATTGACCCTCAAATTAAAGAGGTGGAAAAAACTGATTTTCTAAACGATTTAATCGCCACGAAAAAGAAAAGCGAAAATGTCGCAATAATTGGCAACCCACCGTTTGGGAAGAGTGGGAGGCTTGCCCTTGAATTTGTTGTTAAGGGTTTTGAATACGGGGATTTTGTTTGTTTTATTTTGCCAAACAATTTTCAAAAATATTCAATGCAAAGGTTACTGCCAAAAGATGTAAAAATAATTTCACAGTATAAATTGCCAAAAAATTCTTTTTACACCATGAATAATGGCATGGTCAATTCCATTGATATAGGTTGTGTTTTTCAAATTCTCACAACGCAAAATACAAAAATGAAAGATTTAAGAATAAGGGAGAAGCCTCCAATCACTCATAAAGATTTTATTCTATATCAATACAACAACACGCAAGAAGCTCTGAAGTATTTCAAAGAGGATTTTGAAACACGCAAGAAGCTCTGAAGTATTTCAAAGAGGATTTTGACTTAGCAATTTTTAATCAGGGCTATGGGGAATATCCAACTTTTGAAACAAGAGCCAAGGATTGTAATAAAAATAAGCAATGGCTCTTGGTGAAAGCAAGGAATAAAAAAATTCTCGCAAACATTAAAAAAATGGATTTTCAAAAATTAGCAGACATGAACACAACAGTCAAAGGTTTTAGAAAAGCAGATTTTGTAGCAGAATACAAACGGTTATATGATTAGCAAATTATTTGTTGAGTTGCAACAAATAAAAGACACCTTTCTTAGGGCAAATAGCGGACAAGATTTTGAGGATAGGATTGGAACTCGAATTAGAGCACTTGGATATAGTAGAGCCTTGAAGGAAGATATTGATAAAAAAAGATTCATACATATAAAGAATGAGATTCTTAAAAAAGAAGAGACAACCTTTTTAGATGTTGAATCTTCAGAAACAAAAACATACATTACGCAACCGTTTGGAAGTCAACAATATCCAGATATTTTGATTTTTACAGAGAAAAAAATTATTCCAATTGAAGTCAAGTATTCTAACAAAAATAAGTCATCTCCAATTTGGAATAGTAATTTGCCAAAGGCAAATGGTCTCTATATTTTTGGTTCTTATAATTTGAAAGATATAACTTTCTTTTGCGGCAAAGATGTCTTGAGCATGGAAGAAAGGAGTGAGTTGATAAATTTTTTTGAAGACGTGAAGAGCGAAGAAAAAAGGTTTAGGACGGGATTAAGGAGTTTGAATGATAAATACAAAAGAGGGTTTTCTGTTTATATACGAAGAGCATACGAACAAAAGCTGGATAGAGGTCAAGGGGCTCATTTAAATTATTTCAACCACCCCGAAAGAAACCAAGTCGAGCAAGGAGCTATAGACCTATTGAAAATGCTGGAAAAATAGCAAACACAGCTATTTTGATTTTTACCAAGGGTTTTTGGCTGTGCGGCGTTTTCTGCGCTTGGGTTTTGTGGGGAGTTTCCAGTTGCGGAGCCAAGATACTGTGTCTGGGCCGTAGCTAGTGGGTGACTTGCCCTGATGTTTGCGCTTTGCGGCCTCCCACCAGTTTGTGCTTAGCTCATCGGCAAGGCTGTCGGTGGCAACAGATATTTTTTCGGCAAGGCGGCGGGTTGGGATTTTTTTGCCGTCAGCTTGGGTCGGAAATATTGGGTCGCCAAAGATGACCATCGTTTTCGTTCGCTGGGGAACATTTTTCCCACGTGGCAAAACATTTCTAGTGCCTTCTAAATAAACTGGCACTACAGCCACATTGTGCTTGCCCGCTAAATATGCAGCTCCACCCCGAAAAGGTTGCCCCCATCCGTCAGGGCTTCTTCCACCCTCTGGGTAAATAATCAGGCTCCACCCCTTTTGGATGAGTTTGCTTGCCAAGTCGCCCGACTTTCTATCTAGCTTGGTTCGCTCAATGGGGATAGCACCGATGGTGAGAGCAAAAAACCCCGCCTTCAGACTATTTGAAAAGAAATAATCTTTGGCTGCCCCCACGACCAATTTGTGCCGCCATGGTTCTGGGATGGTGGTAAGCAAAATAGGCGTGTCGGCATGACTTCGGTGGTTGGCGGTGAAAATAATCGGTGTGTTCTCATCTAGCTTGTTCAAACGTTCTAATCCCTTCACTTCTGGTTTGGCAAATGTCGCCACGATGGGTCGCCAGCCAGCTTCAACAATTGTCAGTCGAGCCAGCCTTGCCAGATAGCTTCTTGACCACTTTCGGTCGTCTGCTTCTGGCTCCTCAACTTTTGGCGGAGCAGTTTTTGGAACCCTCGCCCGTGAATATGGAAATTTTTTCAGTCGCATTTTTTTACTTGCTCATTTCGCCCATTTCATAT
>JAHRAM010000045.1 GCA_020027305.1 Acidimicrobiia bacterium
CCAAAGAGTGGGGGCCAGATGTTAGAGTCAACCTTCTTAACCCCGTGGCAATGACACCTGCTATGGAAAGGGGCTATAAGAAAAATCCAGAACTAGAAGAACGGCTACTTAGCAGAACTCCGCTTGGTCACCTGATTTCAATTCCACAGTATCGTCTTTCACCACTTCATCGGTTGGAATTTCAAATTTTGTGCCATCACGAATTACTGTTGCTTTTGCAGCGCTCAGCACTTCTAGCTCTTCAAGTTTTTTTCTTGCGTGAAGCTCAGTAAAGATTCCGATAACGCTGTTTGAAAACACAACGCCCACAAACAGGGCATCTTTGGGAGATTTCGCGACCAATATCAAAACAAACAGGGTTATCATAATGGCGTTCACAGGATTAAACACATTGACAAAAATAATTTGCCAAATTGAACGGATGGCACTGTTTGGCTGGGTGTTGGTTTCGCCTGACGCAATTCGGTCTTGAACCTCGGTTTGGGTTAAGCCTGTCAACACAGTGGGAGCACTAACTGACATACATTGTTTAGTATATTAGTAGCCAGTTCCAGTTTCAAGCTCCCATTTATTTGCACTCATATTAAGGCGGAAGCGAGCGCCAGCAATGCTAGGGTCGCCCTGCTCATATCCAGCATCGCCTGCCCACAATGCAACGGTGTCGCCGTTGTGGTTGACAATCTTGGTTTCAAAAAAGGAAGGGGTTGAGTTCTTGGCATCTTCTAAGGCATCAACTGCTGAGTTAAATTTCGCCAGCATGCTGAGCGTTACAAAAGTCGGGGGAGCGAATTCAAATTCTCCATCATCTCGTTTTTTCAGTGCTGCCTCTGGGGCAATCCATTGGTGGTCAATGATTTCGCTTCCATCTACAGTGATTTCCTTGGGGTTGGAATGTGTGAGCAAGAACCAAGTGGCAAATAGCTTTGGCAAAACTGGTGGTGGAACCCAATGTGAGTGTGGCACAAGATTATTTGGCACAAGTTCAATACTGGTCTCTTCTTTGGTTTCGCGTATGGCAGAGTTAAAAATAGCATCAGTCATGTTTTGATTGTCGCCATAGTCGCTGTCTTCTATCCTTCCCCCAGGAAAAACCCAGCTTCCCCCCATGAACTTCAAGTCGGGATTTCTAAGAACCATTAGCACCTCAATTCCATCAGCTTCTTTGTCTCTCATAATCACTACGGTTGTGGCAGGGATGAGTGGGCGGTCAACTAGTTTTTGATGAGCGACTAGGAACTCGCTGTATTGGTTGAGGTCGTATTTTAAAGGCAACAGTTCACCTCACAATTGTCAGCTGGAACGTAGCCATCAAGCGACCGTGCTTCAATTTCTAGGGGTGTGCTTTCTGGTTTCATTCGCTCTTTCACAAGTTCCACAACCAATGAAGCAAATCGCTCATCATCTTGTGCTGTGCTAGCCCGCTCAAATTCCAAACCATGTTCTTTGGCATATTTTTTTGCCAAAACATCTAAATCAAAGATTACCTCAAAGTGGGCAGATAAAAATCCAAGTGGGGAAACTAGAATGCCATCTCTATTTTTCACATTGCCAATTGCTGTGAGAATATCTGGCCCTAGCCAATTATTTGGAGGCCCGCTGATGCTCTGGTATGCCAACTCAAAACCCAAGTCAAAATCGTGCTTGTCAGAAAGCTCCGTCATTATTAACTCACAAGCAGTCTGTAGCTGTTTTGAATAGTCGCACTTTTCTGCCATAGTCAGTGGAAGGCTATGGGCGCTAAATATAATATGAGAATTTTCAGGGAGTTTTTCTAGCGACTTCCTAATGGCGCCAACATGTATTTCAATAAATAGAGGATGGTTATAAAAATGTCTCAGGCGGTGAACTTCAAAATAGGAGTTGCCATTTTTTGGCACTACTTTCCCCTCCACATCGTCAATGGCACTTTGAATATTTTCCAAATACTGCTGACAACTGGAATAAGAGGCAAACGGTGAAGTAATGAAGGCAAGAGCATTTATCGGTGCTGTGATATCTTTTTTCATTTGGCAAAATGTGTCAGCAAGAAAAGGCGGGCTGTTTCGGTTCCCCAGATAAACGGGGATGTGAACACCAGCGATTTTAAGTTCCCCCTCTAATTGTGAAACCAGCTTTCGATTGTTTTCATTTAGCGGGCTGACCCCGTCAAAATCTAAGTAGCGACCCTTCACTTCTTCAAGTCGTTCCTTTGGAATATTTTTCCCAGCAGTGACCCTTTGTAGAAAATCATCTACTTGGTCAACGCCTTCAGGCCCACCAAATGAAACTACAACTAATGCGTTATATGTAGGGGGGTCAGTATTATCAGTATTAATTGTTATATTTGGCGTTGAGTTCTTTAATTCGCTCAGAGGTAGCACCCCGTAAACGTTGTTTGCTTTTAGTGAAAGCTACAGGGTCTAGGTGGTCTATGATATTTTTAGCTTCAGCTAGGGCAGTGTCTAAAACATCTTTTGCGGTGATGTCTAAAAACCCTACGGATTTTGCTTCCTCTGTGTTATAGAGGCGAGCCAAGTTGAGCGCCTCATAACGTTTTTCATTTGCCAGTCGTACGTTTGCTATTTCAATTAGGAAGGGTGGGATTTCCATTCCGATAGCTACTTCGTTTAGCCCGATTGAAATATCTGTGTTTTCTGGCCCAACTCGGAGGTCACTACACATAAGCATGATGGCACCCCCAGCAATAGCGTGCCCTGTGCAAGCTACTACCACAGGTTTGGGATAGCTAAAGATTTGGTTGAAGAGGTTTACCCCATCGCGCATCAAGTTTTTTGCGGCAGTTGATTCTTCTTCAGTATCTCCGTCACGAATGACTTTCAAATCAAACCCTGCACTAAATACTTTTTGGTTGCCCGAGAGCAAAACCACATCGGCACTTTCTGCTTCATCTAGTGTTTTAGATAAATCTGCTACGAGTTGTGGGCTTAGGGCATTTACCTTTCCGTCATCTAAAGCAATGTGGGCGATAGATTTCTCATTTCCCTCTTTGTCGTTATGATTCTTGATTTCTAAGTTGACTGCGTTTTGTCCCATAAATTAAATTTAGTCTATTTTTTATAAGATAAAATTAAATGAAAGGTAATTTATGACTACAGAAACAAAAGACCAACAAAATTTAAAAGACGTCAAAGAAGTGATGTCTATCACTGATGAAGCACTTGAGAAGGTTCTTTCAATTCGAGGTGGCGAAGACACCCCTGAGTCGATGGGTCTTCGTGTGGAAATCACTGGGCACAAGGGCGTTGATTTCACCTACGACCTGAGTTTCCTAAACACTGAAGAGGTTAAAGATGACGACACCGTTTATTCCATCGGCGATTTGACATTTATAATTCCCAAAGAAACAATTGAGCGGCTGACTGGTGCAACTCTTGATTTGCCATCTAATCCCATGCAAGGTGGTTTAGTGATAAGGAACCCCAACCGCCCCGACCTCACGGCTGAAATGGATTTTGAACTGACTGGCTCAATACCTGAAAAAATCCAACAGCTATTAGACCAACAAATCAACCCATCACTTGCAGCTCACGGAGGTTATGCAGAATTAGTAAAGGTTGATGGAACCGTTGCCTATTTGACTATGGGTGGAGGGTGCCAAGGATGCAGCATGAGCGCTGCAACTTTGAGAGAGGGTATCACCGTTATTATCGGGCAAACCATTCCTGAGATTACTGAGGTAATTGATACTACCGACCACGAGTCGGGAGAAAATCCTTTTTATAGCTAAAAACATTCAAACACCACAGCGCCTAAAGATTTTGTTTTTTAGGTAAGTTTTTTGGCAAAGCAAAAAAGAAGTTTTTTCTAGCTGGGCAAATCTTG
>JAHRAM010000057.1 GCA_020027305.1 Acidimicrobiia bacterium
TCAAGTAATTTATACTGAATTCAGGTGTGGCTGTTAATTTAAAAGCTAAACAGACATCTGCTTCAAAATCTTTAGCTTGAGAGGCTAACACTGAAGGGTCGCTATGGCTAGAGTAGGTGAAGTCAAACCCTTCCATTTGGGTTTGAATTTTGGTGGCGAGATCTTTAAGTGTTGAATTGGCGCCAGCATCATCTGTATGAATTTCCACTAAAAAAATACGCCGCAAATCAGAAGTTGTTCGAAAACGTTCGCGGTCTTTAACCGATGCAACATTTTCACCTTTTGCTCTAAGCCCAATTCTTGAAAGGGCAGTAACGGTTTTTGCTCCACATATCTTGTCAGGATGCAAATTATTGTTTAGCTGGAAATTATAAAGTGCTTGCTCGGTTTCTGGCCCAAAAATATTGTCTTCTCTACCTGCGTTGAAGCCTAGTTGCCCCAAGATTTTTTGTAATAAGCCAACATCATCACCCCGCATCATTGGCGATGTTAGAAAAATGGCTCTATCACCCAATTTCCAACCGGCTTCTTGAAGGGCTGTCCAAGTTTGTGATCCACATATTCCATCAATGTGTAATCCGCGTCTTGATTGGAAATCTCTGACAGCTTTTTGGAGAGATTTATCATAAACCCCATTCGGCTTTTTAGAAAAATAGCCAATCGCAAGGAGCTGCTTTTCTAGTTCCTCGACTTGGGCTCCAGTCGCTCCCACTTTTAGTGGGGAGTTCATTTAGATTTGGAGTTTTTCAATGATGTCGTTTTTAGAAGCTGCACCGACCACTTGTTCGCCTTGTTCGCCATTGTTAAAGCGGATTAAGGTGGGGATGCTCATTACTCCATAGCGTTGTGCAAGTGTAGGGGATTCATCTACATTAACCTTTGCTATAGTAACTGCATCTTTGTGTTCTTCGGCAATCTCTTCTAAAATGGGGGCAAGAGCTTTACAAGGCCCGCACCATTCGGCCCAAAAATCTACCACAATTGGCTTGTCTGAGCCAGTAAGGGTTTCATCAAAGTTGTCTTCTTTTAGCTGGAGGATGTTTTCTGACATGATATTTCTCTTTTCGTATTGTTTTTTCGTGTTTTCTTTTTTAATATTTTGCTTTCGCTCTCTATATATTACAACACTTAGAAAGGCAAATTTATTCCATCGGTAAGATTTTGTGCCAATACTTAGTGTGCTTGTAGCTTTTCTTCTATGAACAAACGAACTTTTGCCGTAAGATTTTGTGCCAATACTTAGTGTGCTTGCAGCCAGTGCTCTGCTTCAATAGCTGCCATGCATCCTGATCCAGCAGCAGTTATTGCTTGGCGAAAGAAATCGTCTTGCACATCGCCACAGGCAAACACACCAGAAACATTTGTTTTGGTGGAATCTGGCTCAGTGATGAGGTAGCCGCTTTCTTTCATATTGAGCTGCCCGTCAAAAAGGCTAGTGTTAGGGGAGTGCCCGATGGCTATGAACATTCCTGTAACTGCCAAGTCTGAGATTTCATCGTTTTGGGTGTCTCGCAGCTTTATCCCAGAGAGTTTATCGGTGCCTTCAATGACATCAACTTCTTTGTTCCAGTGGAAGGTTATTTTGTCATTAGACATTGCACGGTCAGCCATAATTTTGGAAGCCCTAAGAGCATCTCTCCTGTGAATAATATTAACTTTGGTTGCAAACTTGGTTAAAAAGAGAGCCTCTTCCATCGCTGAATCACCTCCGCCCACAACTGCGATTTCATGGTCTTTGAAAAAGAAACCATCACATGTTGCACAGGTGCTAACACCTCGCCCGATTAGTTCGCTTTCGTTGGGAAGGTTTAAAAGAATTGATTGAGCGCCAGTGGAAACGATAATGGCTTTGGCTAGGTAATCTGGGTCGGCGCCATTTTCTTCGCTCCCATCAATCCAGATTTTGTGAGGCTCAGCATTGTTGTTTCCTGATGTAGAAAATTCAACTTTTGAAACCTTGCTGGTAATGGCGGTCGTTCCAAATCTAAGGGCTTGCTGGCGGAAGTTTGCCATTAACTCTGGCCCCATAATTCCATCTGGAAACCCTGGATAGTTTTCAACCTCAGTTGTCAGCATTAGCTGCCCGCCTGGTTGGTCGCTGGTAGAAGATGGCGTGCCTTCAATAAGGATGGGGTTGAGCGTAGCTCGGGAGGCATATATTGCAGCTGTTAGGCCAGCTGGGCCAGACCCGATGATTACTAAGTTTTGCTCAGACATTGTTTGTTTGTGAAATGGTTGTTATATTGGATTAGCTATTGTATTCGGTTTGTAGTTTTGTCAAGGCTATGTTTAATCGTTATGTTTAATTTAAGGGCTTAGTTAAAAAGGCACAGTTAATAAAAGCAGTAATTTCAAAAACGTTGATTGATAAAAATTCTAATTAGGAAAGCGCGGCCGTTTAACCCAAATAATAAAGCCAGTCAAGCTAAACACGCTCCCCACGATAAGATGTGCCAGCCAAGTTGCTTGCGGAAGATAAACATCTACCAAGCGAAACACACCGATAACGACAAGAACGACCAACCCCGTTATTGCCAAAATAATTAGCGGAAGGTAGGCAATAAATTTTGCAAGAGGCTTAAATGGAGCAATGAGCTTTGCCTTGAGGGTGTCTGCAGACGCAACTATTTTGTCAGCTGCTTCGGCTGCCCAGTCATTGCTTTCTGAAGTTTTGCTTGCGTCATCAGAATCGCTGTTTGAATTATTTGTCTCTTGATAGTTCATTTTGCTATCGTTTGTTTCACTCAAAATCAATTTTACCGCTATATTTTTTATTTTTGTATGACAAGGCTTAGCAAAAACTGGCATTCATTAAGTAAATCAGGCAACTTTTATTAAGTGCTTCGTGTTTCATCGAGTTAATATCTTTGTGATTAAGAGAATTAATAAAGCAGGGGAAGACAGTGTTCAGCCTACAAAAAATATGCCAGACCGATGACGCCCGCACCAACATGGGTGCCTACGACTGGGCCTACTTCACCTAGCAATACTTTATCTAAGTCGACGACTTCGCGAACAGTATCTAGCAGTTGCTCAAAATCATTAGCCCCACCATGCCCTAAGGCGATGGCGCGGGGATTTTCAAGTTCTGCTAATTGGTTCTTAACCCATTCAAATGCTCGTTTTCTTGTGCGAACTTTTCCTTCAGTTTCAACTTCACCGGTGTGAATATTGACAATGGGCTTAATGTTAAGCGCTCCGCCCAAAAGTGCTCTAGCCCCGCCGATACGCCCGCCTTTCTTCAAGTTTTCAAGGGTGTTAATAACCCCATAGCATCGCAACTTTTCTGATTGAAGATGGTTTAGCTCAGCGATTATATTGCTAGTGCTTTCACCAGCTTCTGCCATTTTTTGCGCTTCCAACACATAGAGCAGCTCACCAGCAGTTACCGAAAGCGAATCAAAGATGTGCACCTTTAGGTCGCTCTCAAGATTTTTGGCAGCCAATTCAGCTGATTGTATCGTGGCAGACAGTTTTGATGAGAGCGCGATACATAAGACTTCATCTGCTCCTGCTTCGGCTTGCTTTAGAAAGGCTTTTTCAAAATCGCCAGGGCTTGGGGCTGAGGTTTGTGGAAGTTCATCGCTGGCCTCCATCTTTTTGTAAAATTCTGCTGTTGTGATTTCTAATCCATCAACAAAGACGTCATCGCCAAACCTTATGGCAAGCGGCACGATTTCAATTCCGAATTGGCTAGCTTGCTCATGGCTCAAGTCGCTGGCGCTGTCGGTGACGATTTTAATTTGGCTCATTTTAGCTCGCTAGTGTTAGCTTATATTGATAAGCATGGAAAGCAAATTTAAAAAGCTCGTGGAAGAGACCGCTTCAGTAGCGCAACGTTTTGTTGCAGCTGGAGAGGAAATATATCTTGTGGGCGGCAGTGTGCGCGATGTCTTGATGGGTGCTAATGTTAGCACGGATTTAGATTTTTGTACTTCCGCCAAGCCAGCACAGATAAAGAAGCTGATAAAAAATGTGGTGGAAAATCTTTGGGCGGTAGGGGAGAAGTTCGGTACCATCGGTTGTACTTACAGGGGGCGCACCTATGAAATCACTACATTTAGAAAAGAGGTTTATCTTTCAACAAGTAGAAAGCCCAAAGTTAAGTTTGGCGACAATGTAGCTGATGATTTAAAGCGGAGAGATTTTACCGTGAATGCTATGGCGCTGAAGTTGCCAGATGCCGAGCTAGTTGATTTATATGAGGGACAAAAAGATCTAGAGCATAAAATTCTTCGCACTCCGATTGAGGCAGAAGTTTTGTTTAGCGAAGATCCTTTGCGGATGCTTAGAGCTGCGCGGTTTGAGGCGCAGTTAGAATTCAGTGCTATTGAAGATGTTGTCTATGCCATGATTAAGATGGCAGATCGCTTAGACATCGTTTCAAAAGAACGTCAGCTAGATGAGTTTCGGCGACTGCTATGCTTGCCAAATCCTATAGCTGGCTTGAAGCGGTTGGCTGAAACTGGACTACTTGAGAAGGTGAGCAGTAGTTTTCCCCCTTCTGTGAAATCACGACCTACAAAATTATTATCAGATGAATCAGCAGAAAGTAAGTATGTTAAATCTATAGGAAGTCAAGCAACCATTGAAGATGAAGAATTCATTTTTTCAAAGCTAACTGAACTTCCTAGCGATTTTCAAACGCGCCTATCTGCGTTATATATAATGTCAAAAAACGCAATGCTAAGAATTGAACGAGCTGGCAACGCAAGTGGCAGTGGTTCTGAAACACATTCTAATTCCAATGCCTTTTCTGATTCCACTTCTCTTTTAAAACCGAGCAATCTTTTAGTGCCGAGTGATTCCCCCAAGGGCAAGCCCTTCAATGACCTGCCGCTATCTAAGGTTGATTCAAATGCTATTAAGCATATAATCTCACTTGTTGAAGCTGCACAAAAAATTACATCGCCAGCTACCGACCAGCAAGTTCGTGAGATTGCAGATTTAGCAGGTTCAGATGAGGTGTGGCGAAAACTGCTAAGCCTTCTAAATATTTTTGCTAAAGAGGTTGGCGCTAGTCTTTCATCTAGTCTTTCAACGTTGGGCTTTAACCCATTTACTGTTGAGCTACCATTAACTAGCAGAGAAATTATGTCCGAATTAGATATTCCACCTGGCCCAAAAGTTGGAGAAGCGCAAAAAATCCTAAAGGAGCTTTACCTAGCCGAAGGTGAGATAACCAAGCAGCAGGCAGTTGCCGAGCTCAAAAAGCGGCTGGGGTGAATTTTTTGCTAGTCTAAATTTGCTATTCTAATTTTTGTATGCCAAAAGCCGCACTAGAACCAACCGAAGAACACGAGATGCCTGCAGGCATTGACTATCGCTTGCGGGCGCGAGCAGTTGTGCGGGGTGTGCAGAGCGGAAATATTTTTCGTTCAGAAGTATGTGATGCCCACCCTGAGTTGTTGCGAGTAGCCAAAGGGGCAGGGGTATCGTGTGGCACGCCTTGCCCGATTTGTGAGAGCGACAGTTTGGTGGCGCTTCGCTATATGTTTGGGGCAAAGTTGGGGCCGTCTGGCAGGTGCGTGGCAGATGTGGGTGAGATTCGCCAAATACTTAACACGAAAAAGGGGCGTTTCACATGCTATGTGGTGGAGGTTTGCACTGAGTGCTCATGGAATTATTTAATCCAAAGCATTCCGCTCTTGGGGCGTTCTTAGCCCAGGTTCTGGCGACCATTTTTTGCTTTATTTTCTCGCTATATCAAGAAAATTTTGCTACAATAAAGTTAGAAAAAGCTGGTAGCAAATGCGCTGGACTTAAAGGAGGGCGAAATGCCAAAAACATCAATCACGCCAATTACTGTGCCACATATTCAGGCACGCAAGAATACCAATGACTACTTGGTGATGCTCACTGCTTATGATGCTCCGACCGCAAAGCTGGCAGACGCCGCTGGGGTCGACATTTTGCTGGTGGGTGATTCGGTGGGGATGGTTGTTCTAGGATATGAAGACACGCTCTCAGTTCAGGTTGAAGACATCGCCCATCACACCGCTGCTGTCTCTCGAGCAAAACCCAACGCCTTGATTGTGGCTGACTTGCCGTGGATGAGTTATCATCTGTCGCCTGAAGATACTGTGAAAAATGCCGCCCAGCTTATAAGGGCAGGGGCAGCAGCTGTCAAGCTAGAGGGAGGAACGCCCGCACGGGTGAAAATGATACAAGCCTTAGTGGATGCTGAGATTCCAGTGATGGGACATATTGGCCTAACCCCGCAATCTAAAAATGCGATGGGTGGGTTCAAGGTTCAAGCCAAAACAGCAGAAGCTGCTAGGCAGTTGACCGAGCATGCAAAAGCAGTTGAATATAGTGGATGTTTTTCGGTAGTGTTAGAAGGCATTCCTGCCACAGTGGCTAAACACATTACCAACCAGCTGAATATTCCAACCATTGGAATTGGAGCTGGGCCAGATTGTGATGGGCAGGTGCTAGTGTTCCACGACCTGCTTCAATTTGGAACTGGGCAATCACCCAAATTTGTTCGGAGCTATGAAAATTTAGGTGAACGAGCAACGGCTGGAATTAAAAAGTTTGTAGAAGATGTGAAATCGGGAAGTTTCCCTTCAGGTAATGAAAGCTACAAATTGGATGAAGGCGAAGCCAGTTTGCTGGAGCCTTAACTTTCCTTAATTTTTAGCGATATAGTTTTTAAATATTGCCTAAATAGTCGACTCTGTCTCCCAAGAGAAGAGTTTTATCTAAGTGAAACCATCTGCCCCTTAGGTTTGAAAGCCGTTTCCATGGTTGCCCAAGATATTCTTCTAGGCAAGTTATAAGTCCACCGTGTGAAACCACCAAAATGGGTGCACTTACTTTTTTTGCCCTCTCACCCATCCAATCAAGCACCCGTGAAACAACTTGGTCGTCGTTCTCAGCCTCAGTTGGGAATGCCCGTTTAGAAATGGCACCAGGCCATCGTTTGTCAATCTCTTTTCTGGTTAGCCCCTCCCAGTCGGCAAGAAACCTTTCTCTTAAACGTTCATCGGTTTGAATGGAAATATTTGCGTCAACAAATTCATTCCCAGATTTCTCATCAGACCCTTCACCAAATTGTTTTAGCGAAGAATCCTTTTTGCTGAGACCATCTTTTCCATTCCCAACATCGCTTTTGGCCCAAGTGTCGGCGATGATTTTTGCGGTGTCAACTGCTCGGTCTAAATCTGAGCTCCAAATTTCTATAGCCTCACTAGGCACATAATTTTCTGAATTGAATTTTTTGCCAAACCCAGCAACTATTGACGCCTCTGCCCATTTCTGTGCAAGCTCTTTACCACTTTCTGAAAGAGCAGGGTTTTTCTGCCCCTGCCATCGTTTAACAAGGTTCCACTCAAAAATCAAAAGCTGGTTCAAAAATTTACGCACTAAAACACAAGAAATACAAATAGAAGCAGGGGATGAAGCTGTTAGGGAAGATTTTCCCAAGCTTACTGCTTTGAGAAAAAAGTATCCAAAAGCAGCCTTGGCTATATTTTGGGGAAGCGCTCTTGTGGTCGTAGTTTTTATTACTGCAACAGTACGTGTATTTTTTGCGGAATCTTTTTATGTTAGAAAAAGCTCAATGGAACCAACTCTTTCTCCGGCTGACAGAGTTCTTGTAAATAAGTTCTCTTCAAAACTAAGCCGAGGTGACATTGTGATTATAAAATCACAGAGTAGCTTTTCTACTGGTGGCACCATCATTAAACGAGTGATTGCCCTAAGTGGGGAAACACTCCATATTGACGATTGTAAAGTCTACATAAATAATCAACTTTTAAAGGAGCCATATTTGTTCCAAAAGTCGTATCCAGAATGTAGTAACCGAATTTCTGTTGAGCGAATTGTAATCCCAGATGGAAAAATTTTTGTATTGGGCGACAACCGTCAAAACTCTGAAGATAGCCGTAATTTTGGATCAATATCAAAAGATGCAGTAATCGGTCGCGCTGCTTTAAAATTCTGGCCAGTATGGGAACTAGGTTCACTATAGCCACTGAATAATTTTAATCTTGTTAAAGCTCCACAATCCCGCAAATAATTGAATGGTAGAATTTGAATGCAAGCCCAACCCATAAACATTTGAAAAAAACATAACTACAGAATTTATGTTTAACATCGGCTCAGGAGAACTACTTATAATTTTAATTGTTGCACTTGTTTTGATTGGCCCAAAGCAATTGCCCCAAGCCGCAAGACAAATTGGTAGGGGGGTTCGAGTTTTAACCAAACTTTCAAATACATTTCGAAAAGAAATTCAAAAACTTTCTGATGAAGTTGTTGAAAAAGAAGCCCGCGAGCAGGGCAAGGCAAGCACCCAAGACAAAGATTCAAAACCAAAAGGCGAAACCGAAGATACTCAATTGAAAGAGTGAGCTAGATTGAACGATGACATAAAGCCACAAACCGATGAGCCTGAAATTGCGAGTCAGAGGATTGAAAAGTCTCGTATGGGATTTCTCCAACACCTTAATGAACTTAGACGTAGGCTGTTAATCATATCGGCAACAATTCTGGCTGGAGGAATTGTTGCTTGGATTTTCTACCACCAAATTTTAGATTTTTTAGTTAAGCCATATTGTGATGTGGTTGACCCTGCTGCTAGTGGTATTGAGCTTGGGCAAGAATGTTTGTTGTTAGTAACTGACCCACTAGAGCCGTTGTCAGTTCGCTTTATGATAGCCATATATGCTGGCATTGCTTTAGCTATGCCTATGATTTTATATCAGCTTTGGCGCTTCGTGGTTCCTGGGCTTTACAAAAAAGAACGCAACTATACAACCGCATTTGTGGTGGCTGCTGTTTTGCTATTTGCAGCTGGGGTGATATTAGCTTTTTTCACAGTGCCAAGAGCTCTTGATTTTTTAACAAGCATTGGGGGAGACGATTTGGCAAATTTCTTTTCACCGAAAAAATATTTAGACTTCTTGGTAAAAATGATGATTGCGTTTGGGCTAGGGTTTGAGTTTCCAGTAGTGCTTGTGTTTTTACAGCTCATAGGCATCCTCAAATATAAAACCTTAAACAAATTTCGCCCTTACGCTGTTGTAGGGCTAGTAATTTTGGCTGCCATCTTAACTCCAAGTGGAGACCCAGTCACTTTAATAGTGCTTAGTGTTCCTCTTTATATTTTTTATGAAGTTTCCTTTCTCATTGGGTGGCTCATTCAACGAAAGCGGGTTGATTTAGATTCAGGCTCGAAAAAATCTCGGGCAAAAATTTAATCAATCAAACTTGATTTATGAAACAGATTAAATTTAGACAGATAATTTAATTTAATTAATTTAATTGTGGCAAGCATTGGTAAATGCTAATTATTATGACAAATGCTAGAAAATAAAAGTCTTACCGAACTTGAATTATCCCTTTTGGTTCAAAATTTAAGAAGGGCAAATGAGGAGCTTCCAATAGTTCGCCTATCTAATGGCGATTTAGCAAAAACATTAGGGATAAAAGGTGAAGCAGAAAAAGAAAATGTAGGGCGAGATGAAATGCCCTTAAAAGAGGTTGGCCAAAAACTAAATAAGGGCGAGCTACCCAAAATAACAGGTGAGTCCCCCATACAGGAAATTGTTTGTGATATAGGTTCAGCTCTTTTAGATGGCAAACTCTATTGGTTTACTTCTCACTTAATGCTTTGGAACAAAAGGCCTGGAAACTTTTCAGGGCATTTTCTAGCAGTTATGAATGCTGCTTGGTGGGGGGAGCTAAATCTTTCTGTACGAGCGCATCCAGGAGATGGAAAGCTAGACAGCTTTGAATCAAATTTAGGCTTTCGCGAGGCACAAAAAATGAAAGCTCGGGCAAGAACTGGAACGCACTTACCACACCCAAAAATTAAAACGACAAGGCTTGTTGCTGAAACCTTTGAGTTTGAAAAAGCTAGATCTGTTTACCTTGATAATGTTGAAGTTACAAAAGCCAAAACAATCGCTGTTCGAATTGAGCCCGCAAAATTAAAGATTCGCTTACAGTGAAAATGTATTGGATGTCTTAATTAATTGAATGTCTTAATTAAACGCCTTACTAATAAATGTTTTACAATACTTAATTAGGGAGGAATTTCCCAATTATAAAAAAATTAAAAAAATTCCCTTAGT
>JAHRAM010000121.1 GCA_020027305.1 Acidimicrobiia bacterium
GGTAGCAATGCCACAAACAACCGTAACACAAAGAACAATGCCACAAGTAACAATACAGGACAAATATTTTTCTGCAATTCTGGGGCAGAGGCAAATGAGGCTGCCATAAAGCTGGCAAGAAAATATGGCAAAAATTCCAGTGGCAGCACGAAGCACAAAATAATCTGTGCCAACAAATCATTTCACGGCAGAACTCTTGGGGCACTTTCTGCCACTGGTCAGCCAGAAAAGCAAACCCCTTTTGCTCCTTTAGTTGACGGGTTTGAGTTTGTGGAGTTTGGAAACATCGAAGCCCTTGAATCAAAGATTACTGCTGAAACGGCAGCGGTTCTACTAGAGCCGATTCTTGGGGAGGGGGGCGCTATCACCCCGCCCGAACATTATCTATATGAAGTCAGAGAGCTTTGTGATAAGCACAATATTTTAATGATGTTGGATGAGGTTCAAACTGGAATGGCTAGAACTGGAGATTGGTTTGCCCATCATTACGGCAGTGGGAATAGCAATGAAAAAAGCAGTGAAAGTGTCAGTAAAAAAGCTAACAAAAAAGTCATGCCAGATGTCGTAACATTGGCAAAGGCACTAGGCAACGGGTTTCCTATCGGAGCTTGCTTTTCTAAAACCGAAATCGCTTCTACCTTTCAGCCAGGCGACCACGCCACGACATTTGGCGGGCAGGCGCTAGCAGCAGCCACAGCAAGAACCGTTATCGCTGAGATGAAAAAGATTGATGCACCCAGCAGGGCAAAAGAACTGGGAGCAAGCCTATCTGAAAAGCTATCTTCAATCAAAGGCATAAAAGAAGTCAGGGGTAGAGGGTTGATGTTGGCCGCCGAGCTTGAAGTTGATGGCGACAATTTGGAAGGTGATAATTTGAAAGAGGATGTTTCGCCTGCTCAAAAAGTTGTTTCTGCTTGCTTAAAAAATGGGTTGATAATAAACGCCGTTACAAAAACTGCCATTAGATTTGTTCCACCTTTAATCATCACCGAAAAAGACATTGACGAAGCAGTAGAAATTTTTACCGCCTGCCTAACAGAAATCCAAAAGTAAAGCCCAAAATCACTTATAGCAAGAACACTGAAAATAATAAGCAAGAAAATCAACAACAAAATATAAATAAGAAAATCAATGAGAAAACACAAACAGTAAAAAATACACAAACAAGAAAAATACACAAATAAACCAGACAGAAAAATGAGACACTTTTTAGAAGTAGACGACCTATCGCCCGCCGAGCTTGAAGAAGTTATTGATTTAGGGCTGGCGTTTAGCGATGAAGACAATTTTTCAAATAACCTCCCTCTAAAAAATAAAGGTGTAGCGCTGCTGTTTGAAAAGTCATCGCTTAGAACTAGGCACTCAATGGAAATGGCAGTTGCAAAGCTGGGAGGGCACCCAGTCGCAACAACTGCTTCAGAAATTGGGATGGGCTTGAGAGAGTCAGCAGCAGACATTGCTAACACACTAGCTGGTTATCATAGTGCCATCGGTGCCAGAGTGTTTTCACACGATACCCTAATTGAAATGACCGAAGCATTTGAAAACTCTAAACCAACTAAAACTAAAGAAACTCAATCTAAGGAAGCACAATCTAAAGAAACTCAATCTAAGGAAGCACAGACAGACGCTGTGCCAATAATCAATCTGCTCTCTGATTTTTCTCATCCCATGCAAGCACTTGCCGACCTATTAACAATCAAACAAGAGTTTGCCTCTTTTGACGGAATAAAGATTGCATATATAGGTGATGCCAACAATGTGGCACATTCCTTGGCTGTGGCAGTATCGCTCCTTTCAAAAAATGGCAAAAATATTTCTATCCAGATAGCATGCCCCAAGGGATACACATTCAAAGACAACCTAAAAGACAACACCATAAAAAAAGACGACACCATAAAAACTGATATTTCAAAAATTACAATCGCACACGACCCATCTCAAGCTGTGGAAGGCGCAAATGTTTTATACACCGATGTTTGGACATCAATGGGGCAAGAAGACGAACACAAAAAACGGCTTAAGGCATTCAAAGGTTTTTCTGTCACAGAAGAGTTAATGGCAAAAGCAAAACCAGAGGCAATATTTCTACACTGCCTGCCAGCACATAGGGGGGAAGAAGTAGAAGCAGCCGTCATTGATGGCAAGCAGTCAAGAGTTTTTGCACAAGCACAAAATAGAATGCACTCAGCTATGGGGCTTTTGAGTTGGCTTTTTAGAGAAAATTAAAAAGCAAAGCGAGATAAAGAAGCAAAACCAAAAACATAAGAAAAAAAGAAGACAAAAGGAAAAATAAAAATGACTGGCAACAGAGAAGAAAAAGAAAAGAGGCATGAACTAATTGCCGACTTGATTTCCAACAACAAAATATCCACTCAGCTAAGGTTGGTTCAGTTGCTAGAACAGCATGGGATGAAAGTCACTCAAGCAACCGTTTCAAGAGATATGAAAGAAATGGGAATCTATACAAACAGGGATGGAGGCACAAAAAGCCACTATGCCATTTCAGAAACACCAGAAATTGCTAACCCAGGAATCCAAAGAGAGCAACTCAAGCGGGTGCTAAAGGAATGGACGTTTGACATTGTTGTTTCCTCTAATCTAGTTATTATCAAGACATCTCCTGGCTCAGCACATGTCATTGCCTCTGCCCTAGATAGGTCAGAGCAACCAGAAATTTTGGCAACCCTAGCAGGAGATGACACTGTCTTTGTGGTGGTAGAAGAAAAAGTAAAAAACCCAATCGCACAATCGCTTGGTAAAGAATTAAAGAACATGGCAGGATTAACATAGGAGCAGATGATTGAAATGGCAAAAAAGGACACTTCAAAATCTGAAATCAAAAAAGTCGTGCTTGCCTATTCGGGCGGGCTAGATACCTCTATCATCTTGCACTGGTTGAAAGCAGAATATGGCTGTGAAGTTATCACATTCACTGCTGACATCGGGCAGGGAGAAGAACTTGAACCTGCTATTGCTAGGGCAAATGAGTTAGGCGCCAGTGAGATTTTTGCACAAGACCTAAAAGAAGATTTTGTTGCCAACTATGTGTTTCCAATGTTTCGGGCAAACACAATATATGAAGGTGAATATTTGCTTGGCACCTCAATTGCTCGGCCACTCATAGCTAAACGGCTGGTTGAGATTGCCAAAGAAACTGGAGCAGATGCCATCTCACACGGGGCAACTGGCAAGGGCAACGACCAAGTCAGGTTTGAGCTGGGTGCGTATGCTCTTTCACCCGACATAAAGATTATAGCTCCATGGAGAATTTGGAATCTAAACTCACGGGTAGCCCTTGAAAAGTATGCCAAAGAAAATGGAATTTTGCTAGAGCAATCAAATGACGCGCAGGCAAAACCTTCCAACTCAGAATCTGCACTTTCAATGGATGCCAACTTGCTTCACATTTCTTATGAGGGCGGAATACTAGAAGACCCTTGGGCGTCACCAGATGAGTCGATGTGGAGGTGGACGGTTTCCCCAGAAGCAGCCCCTGACAAGCCCGAAGAAATTGAGTTGGAGTTCCAAACAGGCGACCTAGCAAAAATAAATGGCAAGGCCATTTCGCCAGCCGAGGGGCTTTATCAATTAAATCAGCTGGGTGGCAAGCACGGCATCGGCAGAGCAGATATTTTAGAAAACAGATTTGTGGGGATGAAGTCAAGAGGTGCCTATGAAACCCCAGGTGGCACAATCTTGCTAAAAGCCCATAGAGCCATTGAGTCAATCACACTAGATAGGGAAGTGGCACATACAAAAGACGATCTGATGCCAAGATATGCCAAGCTCATTTATAACGGCTATTGGTTTAGCCCAGAAAGAATGATGCTTCAAACCGCCATTGATGAATCCCAAAAAACGGTGAATGGAGTTGTGCGGCTCAAACTCTATAAAGGAAATGTCATCGTGTTGGGGCGGAAGTCGGATTCTGATTCACTCTATGATCCATCGGTTGCCACATTTGAAGATGACCAAGGCATATATACACAAGCAGACGCTGAGGGTTTTATAAAATTGAATGCCCTTAGATTGAGAGCAAATAAAAACCTGCGGGAAAACTAAATAGAAAACATATAAAAGCAGTAAATATATAGGAAAGATAAAATACTAAAACAATGAATACACATTAATTATGAATACACTATGGCAAAACCAAATGAGGGCAAAGCCTGAAAGCGACATGCTTGAATTCACTCAAAGCGTTGGGTTTGATGTGGAGCTAGCAGAAGCTGACATTGCTGGTTCCCAAGCACATGTTATGGGGCTTAGAAAAGCCAAACTGATTAGCAAAGATGAACAAACTGATTTGGTTAGGGCTCTAAAAGAAGTCGGTGAAGAGTTCGCCAGAAAGACATTTGAAATTCAGCCAACCGATGAAGACATCCACACTGCTATTGAAAGAAGGGTCACAGAAAAGATTGGTCAAACTGGAGCCAAGCTCCACACGGGCAGGAGCAGAAACGACCAAGTGGCAACGGCATTCAGGCTTTGGCTCAAAGCAAAGTTAAATTCCATAGGGCATCAAATTCTCAGCTTCCAGCAGGTGTTGCTTGAACGGGCAAGAGAAGTTGAAGATGCCGTGCTTCCAGGATACACCCATCTTCAACGGGCACAGCCAGTTTATTTAGCAGACCATTTATTAGCACACGGCTGGGCGCTCTCAAGAGACATCTCAAGAATTAACGACACCATTTCTCGGATGGATGTTTCACCTCTAGGGGCAGGTGCTCTTTCTGGTTCTACATTGGGGTTGAACCCTGAATACACGGCATCGTTGCTTGGCTTTTCTGAAACATTTGAAAATCCGATGGATGCCGTTAGCGACAGAGATTTTGTGGTTGAGGCATTGCTTGTTTTTGCGCTCTTAGGTGTTCATCTCTCAAGGATAGGTGAAGAAATTATTTTGTGGGCTTCAGATGAGGTGGACTTTTTAGATTTGCCAGAAGAGTGGTCGACTGGTAGCTCTATGTTGCCACAGAAGAAAAACCCTGACATTGCCGAGCTGATAAGAGGAAAGTCTGGAAGGCTAATCGGTAACCTGACGGGATTTTTAGTGACGCTCAAGGGGCTACCGCTTTCTTACAACAGGGATTTACAAGAAGATAAAGAGCCAGTGTTTGACTCTGCCAAAAATATCCAACTGGGGCTGGCAGCTTTGACAGGGTTGATGAGGGAGTGTCAGTTCAATCTCTCAACTATGAGCAAAGCAGCACAGGCACCAGAACTTTCAGCTATTGCTTTGGCAGAGTATCTTGTGAAGGCAAAAGGCATTCCATTTAGAAAGGCGCACGAACAGGTTGGCATTCTGGTTCACAGGTGGCAAGCCAACAACCTTGACCCCAAAGAGCTGGTGGCAGAAGAACTGGGGGCAGATGTTGCCACTATAATCCCAGCAAAGCCCAACGGCAGTGTGTATGCCAGCATTAAGCAATTTGGCTCTCACTTACAGCAAGTCAAGATTTCTTAAACCAGCAAGGCAACTGCTTAAAAGATTAAGTGGTGCAAAATTGTCTGTTGCCAAATGAAATAAAAAAGAAACGACCCACTCAAATGAAGAAACGCACAAAGCTAAAGCGAGTTGATTATGAAATTTCTCCGACAGATTTAGCAGTTGAATTGCTTGGCAAAGTTTTAGTTGGGCCGAGTGGTGCTGCTGGCAGAATTGTTGAAACAGAGGCCTATGGTGGGGGAGATTTCAACAGCCCCAGTTTTGACCCCGCTAGTCATGGCAGAAATGGAATGACCGAACGAAATAAAGTTATGTTTGGAGCAGCTGGGCACCTCTATGTATATTTCACGTATGGAATGCATTTCTGTTCAAATGTAGTGGCAGGTGCTGATGGAGAGTGTGCTGCCGTTTTGCTTAGAGCATTAGAGCCATTAGAGGGCATTGAAAAGATGCGAATGAGACGGGTCAAAAATCGTAAAAAAGCAAGTCAAGAGATTATGGGGCAAAAGAATAGAATTAACAACGCCACTAAAATCAAAATCGCTGATACTGATTTGTGTAGCGGCCCAGCAAAGCTCACTCAAGCACTAGGCATCGACAGAAAGCACAATGGCATAGATTTAGCTGGTGGAAAAGTGGCTCATATTTATGACGATGGGTTTGTGCCAGAAAAGAAATATAAAACATCACCCCGAATTGGGATTTCTTCAGCTAAAGACTTGAAGTGGAGATTTTTTATTCCAGACAATCCCCACCTGTCTCGTCTTTAAACAAAGTTAGGGCGACTAAACAAAATCGGGAACCCCACAGCTTGGCATTTTATTTCTTCTGGCAAACTCATCTAGCCGTTCTTTAGGTCTAGTGCCATCAATGGCTGTATTTCGAAACTCCTCATCTTTGCCCAGCTCAAGTTGAGCAGCCCAAGCCTTGTGATCGTTTAAGTATTGTTCCCAATCTATTAACCACTTGTCAAGTAGCTCTCTATCTTTTGTTTCTGGGAAATCGCTACTGCCCCTAAGCTCTTTTAGCTGGTTAAGCATTTCATCCATTCCACTTTCTGCCCGCCTAGCAAACTCTGCCCGCTTCATAGATTTTTCAGAATCGGTGAGGTTGCTGTTTCTTCTAATGGATGCAATTTCTCGCCCAGGCTCCCATTTGCCATCTGGAAAAATCTCATCACACATTTTTTGTGCCGTGCTAGAAAACGATTCCTTAGCGTTGTCAGAAAGTGTGTCTGGGTGTGGGTTTCTAGCAAACGGCGAAAATGCCCAAATCCAAAATCCTGTGGCAAGCACTACAAAAGCAATGGCGAGAGTGCGAAGGCTAAGCAGTTTCTTTTTCAAATCTTTTGTTGGAAGTATTTTTGTAAGCCAGTTTTGCTCACTGGTTTTTGTTTTTATCTCTAGTGAATTTATCGCTTAACAAGAAAAAGGGGTTGGGGTAATTTAGTTTCTTATTTGCTCAGTGTTGCTCTCAGAGAGCTCGGTGTCTTCAGGAGTATCATTGTTGTTTGGCGTTCGCTGAGGCTGGTTTTCGTCAGCAAGGGCTGCTGCAATTAAATCATCGCAGTCTTCAGGCACTGAAAAGTTAGCTTCAATCACTGGCAGGTTAAATGCCAAGGTGTCTTGTAGTCGCCCGTTTGGGCCAATAATTAAATCTGGGCCAATAAAAGAGGTGGGCAGCAACTCTAAGAATTTTCGGCAGTCAGTTGGCATTGTGGCTATGGTCAAGGTGACTACTTCGCCTTCTGCTAGAAGTCTGAACCCACCAGGCTCTTGCTCAATGACACGGTCAAGGTTTGGGTCGGTGTCATCTTCGGCCAAAACCTCAACTATTCCTGCCACCAGATTTTGATTGGTGATTTCAGTTACAGCCTCTTTTCTGGTTAGCTCTGTTACATCTATCACCCTCACAAAGTTTGGGCGAAAGCGGATGGTGTCTGGCTCTAGTTCGTGTATTCTGATGGCATTGGGGAAACTTCTTTCAGGGTCGCGCTTTAACTTGCTCATTGTTTTTTGGAAAATTGCAGCTGGGTAACTTCCGCCAGTTACACGGATAGGGGTGAGGGGAGGCTCCATTGCGATTTGTGCGCTAGGAAAACCAACCCAAACAGACACAGTGAACTCAGGGGAAAACCCTGCAAAAGTAGCGTCATAATAATTGGTGGAGGTTCCAGTTTTGCCAGCGATTGTTGCTCCAGCAATTTGCGCGCGCGTTCCAGTTCCACGTCTGATGACATCAACCATTGCCCCTGTGAGCTTGTCGGCTATGGTTCGGTCAAGAACCCGTGTGCCTCCCAGCTCGTGGTCATAGAGAAGTGTGCCATTGGCAGCAGCAATTCGGGTTATAAAAGATGGTGACACTTTAATTCCGCGTCTTGCAAAAGTTGAATAAACAGAAGCAATGTCTAGTGGGCTAACATCTTCTGAGCCTAGAGCGATTGAAAGAACTGGCTCAAGGTTTCTTTCAACACCTAAACGTTGCCCCATGCTTACTGAATTTTCTGGACCTACATCATTGCTGAGTTGGGCATAGACGGTGTTTACAGAACTAACCAATGCTTCATAGAGTGAGATTTGTTCGTTGTTGTCAGTTCCGCCTTCCACCTCCCAGTTGATGGGGAGGCCGTCAATGGGAAGGTCAAGTTTTTGGGGGGCATGGAACAAGTCGGTAACCTCTCGCCCCTGTTCAAGGGCAGCTGCTAAAGTGATTGGTTTCATGGCAGAGCCAGCTTGACGCCCGCCTTGAGTGGCGATGTTAAAGCGTGATTCAGGGTCGTCTCCAAAAAAGTCTCTTCCGCCGACTAAGGCACGAACGAACCCAGTGTCGTTTTCTAGCACGACCACTGCTGAGGCTAACTGCTCTTGGGTTTCTTGCGGGGATGAGTCTGGGTTGGCTGCCGTTTCAATTCCTTCAATGTGGGGGAGGGTTGATGTTATCGCTTCTTCTGCAATTTTTTGTGCCTCTGGGTCAAGCGTGGTATAGATGTGAAGCCCACCTTCAAACAGCAAGTCAGCTCGCTCTTGTCTGGTTTCGCCAAATGCTGGGTTACGCAAGAACCACTGGCGCACTTCTTCCACAAAATAAGGGGCGATATAGGTTTCTTCAAGCACTGCTACTCGGGGGCGTAGGTCTAGTGGCTCGGTGCGAGCAGTTTCATATTCCTTTGGGGTTATAAGCCCTTGGTTTAGCATGCTTTCTAACACCTCTGCTCGGCGGGCAAGCGATCTGTTAGGGTTGGAATATGGATTGAATGTGCCAGGCGCTTGGATTAGCCCAGCTAGGAGTGCTGCCTCAGCAAGCGTTATCTCATTGAGCTCGTTGCCAAAGAATTCTTGAGCGGCCGCTTGGATGCCGTATGCCCCTTCCCCGAAATAGACAGTGTTTAGGTATTCCCTAAGAATGAATTCCTTTGAGTAAAGCCGTTCAAATTGGAGCGCTAAGGCAACCTCTTCAAGTTTTCTGCTGGTAGACCTATCGGTTCTATCAAGAAATGATAGCCCCACATATTGCTGGGTGATGGTTGATCCCCCCTCTGAGATTCCGCCCAACCTGATGTTTGACCGAGCAGCTCGTGCCATAGCGCGAACATCAATTCCATTATGACGCCAGAATCTCTCATCTTCGATAGCAATAACAGCGTTTTGAACGATTTGTGGAATTTCAT
>JAHRAM010000134.1 GCA_020027305.1 Acidimicrobiia bacterium
ATCGTCAACTCCCTCTAGTGCCTTGATTATCTCTTTTTCTTTTAATTTTGACATGGTTTTTGTGTTTATAATTTTTTTAATACTAATTTTATTTTATAAGAATGAACCAACATCTCAACTTGCCATCTTTCTATCTTAAAGCATTATCTTGACACATTACCTTGATTATGCCTCCACTGCTCCTATTAGAAAGGAGGCACTAGAGGCAATGACATCTGCTCTTGAACTTGTTGGGGACCCCAGCCGAATACATAGCGAGGGAATGAAAGCTCGGTACGTGGTAGAAGAAGCAAGAGAACAAGTTGCAAATTTTTTGGGAGCCAAACCTCGTGAGGTGGTCTTCACCAGCGGTGCTACGGAATCAATTTCTTCAGCTATTACTGGGGTGATGACACTAGATGGGAATGGAAACAAAAACATTATCACGACAGCCATTGAACATTCTTGCGTGCTAGAAACCTGTGAAAAGTTTAATACCAAAATAATCGGGGTAGACAAACACGGAATAATAGATGTTGCCGAATTGCTAGAGGTTCTAACAAACGGCGACCCAAAAGATATAGCACTTGTTTCTCTCCAAAGCGCTAACCATGAAATAGGAACACTCCAAGACATTGCCCTTATTTGTGAGCATGTTAGAGCCAAAGCTCCAGATTGTTTAATTCATATAGATGCAGCTCAATCTATCGGGCGTACCTCGTTTGACTTTTCAAAAATTGCTGCTGATTTAGTTTCAATAAGCGCTCATAAATTCGGAGCCCCTAAAGGGGTGGGGGCATTGCTTATCCGACAAGGGCTTAGAATTCACCCGATGTTTAAAGGAGGCAGCCAAGAACGGGCTAGGCGAGGTGGAATTGAAAATGTTTCTGCTATTGCAGGGTTTGGCGCTGTGTGTGAATCGCTAAAAGACAACTTAGAAGTCGAAGCAGAAAAAACCTTTGAACTGACCAACCTCTGTATTGAACTAACTTCCAAAATAGAAGGTCTCACTAGATATGGTCACCCCGAAAAACGCGCCCCACATATTGTCTGTTTTGGGTTTGAAGATGTGGAACCGCAAGCTGTGCTTCTTTCACTTGACAAAAAAGGTGTCAACGTTCACTCTGGCAGTGCCTGCTCATCTGAAGAGCTACAACCATCAACAGTTTTAGAAGCCCTTGGTGTAAATGCTGAACGTTCCCTCCGTGTTTCAGTTGGTTGGGAATCAACCAGAAAAGATATTGAGGTGTTTTCAAAAGAGCTTGCTTCAACTCTCAAGTATCTTAGAGAAATGTATTAGTAACAAATATTGTCTTTTATGACTTCAGCTAAATTTAACTCAAAATAAAATCTAAAAGTGAAAGTCGTATTGAGGCTATATGGATAAGCAATGAGTCAAAAAATTAACCCGCACTAGTAGTTGTAGTCTCTTCTGGCATAGTAGTAGTTGTTGTAGTAGTCGTTGTAGTTGTGGGAGCAGTGGCAGCCGTTTGTCTCGCTACAAGATCTTGTCTGAAAGCTGGCAACTGTTGTTTTAACTCATTAAGGGTTTGGAGTTCTTGTTGTTCTTGTCGGCTTGGCTGTTCAATTGCAGAAATCCTTTCTATTTCTCTATCTATAATATCAAGCAGACTGTCTACATCTTCAATCGCAGCATCAAAATTCATTAGTTCCCGATAGATAAATATCCGATTGACAAGCGCTTGGGTGTTGTTTGGAAAATCGGCAATAGCTTGAGTTACAAGTTCAAGTGCTTCATCCCATCGCTCGTTTGCCTGCAAAACTGCAACCTTTAGAAGGGTTGCATCAACACTGTTAGGCAAATCAGCAATAGCCTGATCAGCAGCTGCTATCGCCTCATCGGTTCTACCTGCAATTTGTAAGGTATCAACTTTCAAAAATCGAGCATCGATATTTTCTGGGTCCAATTCAATAGCTTTATCCACATCTTCTAAGGCTTCATCAAAGGCTCGGTTTGTCCTATACAACTCTGCACGTTGTAAAAGTAATTGGATATTTTCAGGCTGCAAGTCAATCGCACGTTGTAGCGATTCAAATCCTTTATCGTTATTTGGAGATCTGAATGGAAAATCTTGAGTGTTTCCAATAACTACAGTCGCATGACTAGTCAGCACACCGACTTTTTCGTCTACCTCGTTTTCAAGAAACAACCCATCTAAGTCGTTTACCAATAAATCCAATATAATAGTTGGCAGAATTAAACTCTGCTGTGTTTGTTGTTGCAATTGCTGTAGTTGTTGCTCCGATAATTGTTGTTGCAATTGTTGCAATTGCTGTTGCAGTTGCTGTAGTTGGTTAAATACTTCATTTACTATACCGAGGCCAACATCTACTGATGGCAACTCTAGGTCGGCATAACTTGTGGGAACCACAATACCTTCCCCAAGCGACTCTGGATAGCTTGCTAATGTGGCTTGCCCGTATTCAGCATTCAAACGTTGAAAATGAACGTTCTGTAAAATTTGTGGAACAGCATTTTCGCCAAGAGTAGCTTCTGGAAGATTCAGGTCTAAAATCATGTCCAAGTATTCAATGGCAACTTTATAAAAGCCTTGTGAATTCTCTAACAGTGTTAAAGAAAGTAAGGTTTGAAGGTTTTCTGGTTCAAGTGCCAAAGCCTCTTTAAAAGTTGCTCTTCCTTCATCAAATCGCTCAAGCCCAATCTCTGCCTGTGCTTTTAGCTGCAAAGCTTCAACATTTGCAGGACTATCTTCTAAAGCAGCCTCTAAAAGCGTTAGAGCATCTTTAAGTTGAGTTGGAGTTGGTGGATTTTGAGCGAAGGCACTTTGAATTCGCTCTTGAGCTTGCCCTATCAACGTTTGGCTAGATTCCCGAACACCCCCTGTCGCCTCACCACTAGAAGATCTCTCACCTGATGTGAGCGCTACTGTGACTCCCGTAGCTGACCCTAGAATAGCTACAAAGACAATGACCCACACATAAGTCAATCGATACCAAGGGACTGCCCGTTTAGCTTGTCGTGGACTAGAAACTCCCTTATTAGCTCTTGCAACCCTCTTTTCATATATTGCTTTTAGCCGCTTATAATCTGTTTCATCAATATCGCCAGCTTCATATTCTTCTTCAAGGTCTTTGAGTGAATCTTTGTAGAACTCTTTTTCTTTTTCTAAAAGTTCTAAAACTTCTTTGCTCTCTGGTTCAAACTTTTCAGCGTATTTTTCTGCAAAGTTAATTCGGACGACTTCTTTTTCATATTTTGCTTTTAGCCGCTTATAATCTGTTTCATCAATGTCGCCAGCTTCATATTCTTCTTCAAGTGCTATTAAGGAATCGAGGTGGAACTCTTTTTCTCTTTCTTCGCTACTTTGCTTGTCTTTTTTTGTTGTTGACCCGTCTTCGTTGTTGTCCTCTTTGTTGTCTATATTCTCTTTATTTTCTTTGCTCTCTTTGCTCTTTTTATTCTTTTCGTTTTCTTTTTCTATTTGAAACTTCTTTGGTTGCTTAGTCTTTTCATCTGTTGCCTCTTTAGTTTTTTTGGTTTTTCTTTTTCGCTTTATTATTCCTTTTGTCTTTGGGTTTTCTTCATCGCTTTCACTATTTTCGCCTGTTTCCTTACCTATTTTTTCATCCATTTCTTCATCAGACAATTCCGAATCTTTGGGTTGCCCCTCTTCAAGATTTTCACTGTCTTCTTCTGTTGGACTCATTCTTCTACATTTTCTTCTGGATTGTCTTCTAGCTCATCAAATTCTTCAGTTTCTAGCTCTTTTTGCCATTTAAGAAAGGCTACACCTAAAATCCCTAAAGCAATGAATATTCCCACAATAGGAATTATCCAGACAGCACTTCCACCTCCACTTGAAGGAGGTATCAACAAGACATCTTGCCCGTATGATTTCGCTAAAAAACTTCGTATTTCCTCATCGGTTTGCCCTTCTGATACCCGTGTTGCGATTTCAGCACGAATTGTTTGAGCAATTGGAGCATTTGATTCTGCAACTGTTTCGCCATCACACTGAGGGCATCGAATTGTTCTAGCAATGGATGCTGCGCGCTCACTAGCACTCTCATCTTGGTTGCTATCAACGATTCCAAATGTCAAAGAAATTGCCAAAACAACAGCCATTAGGGCCCACGGCACCCAAAAAAGTTTTTTAGATTTAAGAACGTCAAGATTTGGCTTTCGCCAACTTTTTTGACTCTTCTTTTCGGCAAGTGCTATTTTCTCACTCATTTGCTATGTATTACTTTCTTGGCTGGCTTCACTATTTTCACTGTTTTTGTTGTTTTCACTATTTTCATTATTTTCACTGCCACCGCGTGCTCTAATAGCATCTTCTACTTTTACAATTTGCTCTCTAATATCATCTGCTGTAATCGCCCCCCGCCAATGTGCTACTACTTGCCCAGCTGGGGTAACCAAATATGTCTCAGGCACAGAAAGAATTCTGTATTGAAGTGCTATTCGAGTCGTATCTTTTACAAAAACAGGCCAGTTGCCACCATAGGTTTCAAAAAACTCTCTTCCCTGTCGTTCAGACTCGTTAAACAAAATGCTAAATACTTGAACATTTGAAGAGCCTGCTAACAATTGAATAAACTGCTCATGTTCTTTCACACATGGCGGGCATTTGCTGGCAAAGAAATTAACAACTACCCAATTACCTTGAGTAGTTTGGCTTTCAAGAGATTCAACATCCCCACTAAGTGTTTCGCCCACTATGTTTGGGGCAAAAGAGCCAACTGGAAGTCCAGGTTTTTCAGAGTCGCCAGCAATCGCCAAAAAGACAATTAGGGGAATCACCAATACAACCACCAGAATGGATATCACTGGTATCTTTTTTTGAAAAAGTCGCTTGAGGCGCTTCATAGTTGTTTTGCCTCTTTCAAATTCAATTCGCCCGCCAACTCTTTTACTTTACTTTTGGTGCTCTCATTACTAGCATCATTTTCTTCATCGTTATTATTATCATCCATTTTGTCTTTTTCCTTTTCGGGGTCAAAAGTTTTTACTTTGCGCCGTTTTAATCTCTTTGTGGTAAAACGTTCAGGAATTAACGCCAATAAAGTTCCAAAAACAACAACTGCTCCACCTAGCCAGAGCCAGTTAATAAGTGGCTGAGAGGTGACCCTGAGAATTTCTGCATTTTCGTTAGCTTTGCGCAAATTATTGTCATTGACGATTACCACATGAACATCTCTAATTTGAAAAAGATTGGTTGAGATGCCAGGTTCCCCAATCCCTTTGCCTCTTACAAAATAACTGTTGATAGCAGGTGTCACAGTATTTCCATCTACTTTCACCACAACCTGACGTTCAACCCGTTCAGAGTGGATTATTTCCTTCTTCTCTATAACTTCAATTGTGTGACCAGCAACCTTTCCAGAAGCTCCTACTGCTAATTCAATTTCTCCCTGACGAATATAACTTCCACTAGCTGCTAGTGCCACTGCTATCAAAACAATGCCTATATGAACAACCATTCCCCCACCAACTTTTCCAACAAATCCTCTCCAACGATTTCTATATATTGCTAGCACCAACTGGCGAATGGCCGCTGCCACTGCAAACCCTGCTAACCCAAATGCTATAAGTGGCGACAGGCCTCTTGCTCCAAAAATTACGGCCAACCCAACACTCAAAGTTCCCACCCAAGCTGGGATATAAAGTCGCTTTCTAAGCAACTCACCTGAGGCTTTTCGCCATGGCAAAGCAGGCGCCACCGCCATCAAGAACAAAAGCGTCAACCCAATTGGCCCAATCATCCTAGAAAAATATGGCGGACCCACAGATATTTGGTTGTTTGAAAGTGCCTCATAAATGAGCGGAAACACTGTGCCAAGCAAAACAATAAAAGCAAAGGCAACAAATAAGACATTGTTCATCAAAAACGTTCCCTCTCGACTGAGTGGAGAATCCACACTTCCAACAGAGCGAAGTTTATCTCCTCGCCAAGCAATGAGAATCAACGAACCAATAGCAACGATGCCAAAAAATGTGAGAAGTACTGGCCCGATAGATGACCGAGTAAAAGAGTGGACTGAATCCAAAACACCTGAGCGAGTAATAAATGTGCCAAGTATGGTTAATGAAAATGTTGCACATATCAAAGATAGGTTCCAAACCTTGAGCAGCCCCCTACGTTGTTGAACTAAGGCAGAATGTAAAAATGTAGTTGCAGTTAACCATGGAAGCAAAGAGGCATTTTCTACTGGGTCCCAACCCCAGTAACCTCCCCAGCCTAATGTGTCATAAGACCACCAAGCACCTAATATAATGCCAGCTGTTAGAAAGCCCCAAGCGATTAAAGTCCAACGGCGAGTTTCATTTAACCAACGTTCATTTGTGCTTCCAGTGATAAGCGATGCTATGGCAAATGAAAATGGAACCGTAAACCCAACTAACCCTAGATAAATAATGGGAGGATGAATGATTGCTAACAAATTTTCTTGCAAAAGTGGGTCTGGGCCAGGCCCGTCAAAACCCAAAGGTGTTTCAGCTGCTTTAAACGGATCAGATGGCCCAAGCATAAGTATCAGAAAAAATATCATCACTAGATGGGCAACCAACAATGCCCACTTGACTAGCGGATCGTTAAACTGCTTCCTAAACCGAAAGACCATTAGGGCCAGAAACGATGCCAATACAAGACCCCATAATAAAATAGAGCCTTCAAGCGCTGACCAAAGCGCTGCGAAATTAAAAAGTGCTGGAGTTCGGTGGCTACCATTTTGTGTCACAAACAACACATCAAAGTCACGGGTGATAAGAGCATTTTCCATAGCAGCAAAAGAAAGTATCATCCCCCCAAGCACCGCCAAACTTAACACAGCAGTGGTCCTCGTTATGTTTATCTCTGGAAATCGAATCACACCAAGAAGACCAAGCACCACCATAACAGCTGCCGCCAACGCCAGCACAATTCCAAGGTCGCCAAGGATTAAGTTTAGACTTGTGGACATTTACTTAAAGGGTCGTGGTTGTTAATCTCCCCAACAGCATCATCAATACGATTTGGGTTCTCTGATTTATATTTTACATTTTCTAGGTCGTCATTTTCTGGCAAGATGTAATTGTTATCGTGTTTCACTAGCATTTCTCTGCTATCAAAATAATATCCATCATCGCCTGCCTTAAACACCGATGAGTTTTCACCACTTTCACTCCAATGCCCCTCTAAAATAACTGGTAAACAATTTGTAAACACAGCTGCCAACTCGCCTCGATAGATAACATTTGCAGTTGCCCCATTAAATGCAATTTGAAATGAAATAGCTACCACCCGTTCGCCATTTTCTAAAACAATATCTGCTTTTTTGTCAATGGTGTCTGGAACGGTGATGCCTTGAATTCTAAAACGTTCATCTCCTAGTTTGGTTCGAAGCGAAACCGCCTCATCCACATTTCTAAAAAACAACGCCTCTCCTGCAAGAGTTATCACCAAAACGACAATAAACCCTGAAAGTATGGCCGCCAGAACAACCCCGTATATAATTTTCTTTTTTGTGCCTTTCTTTTTTGAAGTAGTTTCACCTACAGATTCTAGGTTTAGTGGCGACTCGGTCGGGGTTAGGTCTGGCTCAGTCATTATTACTGCCTTTATTTTCGGACCCACTGTCAATCCACCTCCGCCTTGCTTCGGGAACTTTTGCCGAATAAGAACGCCCCCGCCTAAGCACAAAAAATATATATGTGGCAAATGCCAAAAATGTGGAAAGCCAGCCTGCTAATACATATCCAATGTAGCTCATATATTACTCTCTTCCAATCGCTTCTTTAATGCTAGCTCAGTTTCTAAGCTATCTATTTCACCTGCTAGCCATGCCACCCTAAATCTATGAATTGTTAGCCAAATAATCAAAAGACCAAATGCCAAAAAGCCCAGCACCAGAGTGAAAAACGTCCAATCTTCAATCTTTAACTCAACCAAAGTTGAACGTTGATGTAGTGTTCTGTTCTGCCACCATTCCACCGAGCGATTAATAATGGGAATATCAATAGTCGCCACAATAGCCACTACAGCAGCACGGCGAACATTTGCATTTGGATTTGAAGATGGCATTGCCCTAAGTGCCAAATAACCAAGAAACAGCAAGAACAAAATCAATGTGGTCACTAGACGAACATCGCCCCATTCCCACCATGTATTCCAAATAGGTCGCCCCCAGATAGCGCCCGTCAAAAGGGTCAGCCCGCAAAAAATGGTTCCGATTTCTGCTGTAGAGAGTGCGATGTAATCCCACCAAATCTTTTTCTTAATCAAAAATACAAGGCTGGCAATACCACATGCTATATAGCAAACATAAGTGCTGATAGCTAGCGGAACATGGATATAGAGCAGGCGAACTGCACCTCCTTGCTGGTCATCATTTGGGCTAACCCAAAATGCAAAAATGATAAGCGCTATAAAAGAAGCAGCCATTACCAGCCCCAATATTTTTGTTCTGTAAGAACCGGTGCTTAAATTCATCACTCCACCTCTTCTAAAATTTCGCCAAATGCAAAACTTCCAAACACTGCATATATAAACGCGAACACTCCAAGCACGCTAAGCCACGCCCAACCATTAACTGCTACAGCCCCTAAGGCATCATCAAATGCTCGAATTGCCCCTAGAAATACTGGAATTAAAACTGGAAGCATCAATAGTGGCAGAATAGTCTCTCTTGCTTTTAGATTAGCAGACAAAATTCCATATAGGGTTGCTGCTGAGGCAATAGCTGCTGTGGTTAAGATGGCAGACACAATTAAGAGAGATGGGCTTTCAACACTAACATCATAAAGAAAAAATGTGGCCACGCCTAATATGACCTCAAGAATAAACATGCCAATAAACAATGCCAGGGCTTTACCAAAAAATATATACTGCGGCTTGACTGCTGATAAGCGCAGGCTCTGAATCGCACCTGCTTCTACCTCTATTGAAAAACTCCGAAGCACAAATAAAAATGTGGCGAGCAAAACAGTCACCCAAAATAATCCAGGTGCATAATCTCTAAGAGCTGCTCTATCAGCTTCGAAGGCAAACGCAAACAAAATTATTGTAAGCACGGCAAATGGCAACACTTGAAAAATAACGATACGAGAACGAAGTTCAACCTTTAAGTCTTTAAGACATACCTGCCAGATTTGTTTCATCTAAAATCGCCCGCCCTTTAGTTCTAGTCGGCGGTCAGCCAACTGAGTTGCTCGGTCTATTTCATGAGACGCCAAAACCACTGTTGCTCCCTTTTGAGTGGCGTTTTTTAGTGTTTCATCTAACAAGTTTCTACCCTGCTCATCAAGACCAGCATGGGGTTCGTCTAGCAACCAAAGTCTTGGGCGTCTTAGGATTTGAAGTGCTAACACTACCCGCCTCTTTTGCCCAGTTGAGAGCTTTCTAATTGGTAGCTTCCAGCTATCTCTTGGAAGTTTTATGTATTCAAGGGTGTCTTTGAGTCTCTCGTTTATTTCTTCTTTTGAGGTAACTCTTTTTTTGTTTAACTCTTTACTTGTATTGCTTGCTTCATTTTCTAAATGGTCTTGGGCATTATTTACGTTTGACTTTTTCTTTGCTTTACTTCTTTTTGTCCAATTTGAAGGTGATGAGGCAGACAAAAACAGGTTGTAAAAAAAATTCAAATTCTCTAAGACCGTTAAATCTTCATAGAGCATCGTATTGTTTGAAACCAACCCCACTCTTTTATAAAGTTCACTCTTATCTCGGCTAGCTAAATCTATGCCCTGAACTTCCCCCTTGCCAAAAGACATTGATACAAGACCAGCCAGCAGACAAAGCAATGTCGTCTTTCCAGCACCGTTTGGGCCAGATATCATCACTATCTCACCTTGATTTACGTTCAGGTCAACCCCAGATAGTGCGGGGAATTGCCCAAACAGAACTACGGCAGAATCAAGTTCAAGAGCTTGATTTGATGTCAACACTTAAATCAAAAACCTATGAATTTGGCATTATTTGTTTCAACAATGTCTCAGAAGCGCCTTAGTCTTTGGAAATACTTAATCTTTTTTTATTTTTGGGTCTCTTTTAAGGCTACCAGTTATTAGCTCTCACCCTATCGCCACTCTCGTTTCATCGCTGTTATCTGCCTCTCGCTATCGTTCAACTCGCATCTTGTCATTTAACCCCTATGAATACCGACAATAAATCTAGTAACATTTATGTTTGTGGGTCTTCCAAAAGTGTTGATTAACATTGCCAAAGTCTTGGTAGTTGGCGGAGTGCTACTTTTGGGATTTGTGGGGTATCAACTCTGGGGAACTGGAATTCAACATTCTCGCGCTCAAAGTGCCTTGTCTAACGACTTTGAAAAATTGGAAGCCGAGTTTGTAGAAGTAAGTGAAAATAATGAATTGAGTGCGCCTAATGAAACAGATGAAATTCTAATTGACAGCATAGCAAGACGAGGCGACTTTGAAGGCAACATAAAATTCCGCCTCACCGATTCTGTAGTCGAAAAGCTTCCCAACCTCTATCGCGAAACAGGAAAAGCCATTGCGCGAATTGCCAACCAAAGAATTGGGCTTAACGAAATTGTGGTAGAAGGAACTGAAGTTGATGACTTAAAGAAGGGGCCAGGGCATTATGCCACGACTCCTTTCCCTGGCCAACCTGGCAATGTTGCTATAGCTGGTCATAGAACTACTTACGGCGCTCCGTTTGCTAACATTCAAAAGCTAGAAGTGGAAGATGAAATAATTGTCACTACCATCCAAGGAACATTTATATATAAAGTGATGGAACTGGGCGAAGATGGGGAAGCCTTCAAGATAGTTCACCCCGATCAAAACGAAGAGCTGACATATCAAGGTGGAAACCATCTAACCCTCACATCTTGTCATCCTAGATTTTCAGCAAGCGAACGGATTATCGTTCGTGCAGAATTAGTAGATGCCCCAGTGGTTCCACTACCCCGCCCTAATCAAGCAACAACAACTGAAAGTTTCTCATCTGCTACAGCACCAGTTGGAGTAGAGGTGGCTACTACGATTGGTTTAAGTGGAGATTCAAGCGCTCGGCTTCCAGTCGCAATTTTAAGTATCATCTTTGTGGCACTCATTGCTGGGGTAATATTTGCTAAGAAAAAGTGGGGGGAGAACAAACGATTTCTCAAGTGGATTATCTACGGAACATCTTGCCTGCCAGTTCTTGCCACAATCGGCGGGCTTTATTATTTTGTTGATCGCATGCTGCCTTCCTTCTAGTGACAAAGAATAAATCTTGTGCATTTGTTTCATTTCGCTTAGGTGGAGTTGATGGAGTTTCACGGGTAGCAGATATATGGCAAGAAATATTTGAGGGACTAGGGTTTTCAACCTATAGAGTTGCTGGCGAAATTTCCAAAAGCACTAAAGCTGACTTTGTTATTCCATCACTCGCAATTGGCAATTCTGTGTCGCCCAATATTGACTCTTCAAACGATTTAGCCCCCTCAGAACACACTGCCCTAGAAACCGCTCTTGAAAAAGCTGATTTGGTGGTGGTTGAAAACCTTTGCACTATTCCATTAAATTTAACTGCCAGCAAAGCAGTGGCAAATATTTTGGAAGGGCGCCCAGCTATCCTTCATCACCATGACCCTCCTTGGCAGGTATATGGCAAAAAACCTGAAGGTCAAAAAAGTCTGCTTCCCCCTGATGACCCAAACTGGCTTCACATTACTATCAACAAATATACAGAGGCACAAATGAAAGAACGGGGGATAAAAAATGTAGCGACCGTCTATAACCCATTTAAAATAAACGACCTGTTCAAAATAAAAGATAGGCGAAAACAGGTTCGGGCACAGCTAGAGGTTGACGAAAAAGAATTGTTGATAGCCCACCCCATAAGAGCCATTAAAAGAAAAAACATTGAAGGAGCCATAAAAATCACTGAGGAACTAGGCGGCACATATTGGCTAACTGGTAATGTGGAACCATTTGAAAATTATGAAAACGAGCTAAATCGCCTGCTCCAGTTGGCAAAGTGTAGATATATTCATAGCCCCGCTGATTCTATGGCAGATATTTATTCAGCTTCTGATGTGGTTGTCTTTCCTTCACACTGGGAAGGGTTTGGGAATCCTCCTATAGAGGCAGCACTACATCACAAGCATTGTATCGTAGGCGACTATCCTATTTCTTATGAACTAGAAAATCTTGGGTTTAAATGGTTTAGAGATACTGACACTTTTAAAGAGGCGATTTCTGGCTCTAGCCCTAATTCACATTCAACTTCAACTACCAATTTGCTTTTAGATTTAAACAGCAAGAAAAGCAAAGATATTCTAAAGCACAACTATAACATCGCTAAAAAGTATTTTTCAGTTTCTGAAATCAGCCGCCAACTGGCAGAGCTGGTAAAACCCTACCTATAGTCAATTTTTGGTTTTTGTTGCTCCTATTTTGGGTTTAGGACATAAAAGTAATTGATAAATTTTGATGCTTGCTAAATATACATTTTGCTACATACATTTAATTGGCATATATATTATATTTATTCGGTTAATTTGTTATTAAGTGTTGCCTTAATTTGCATCAATTGGTGAAATATCAATTGGCTCAGAGGGATAATCGCCTGCTGCAATAGTTGGAAGAAACTCACGTAACCTAGTTGGCAAAACTGGTTCGGTGTTTTCAAGTAGCTCATCTAAGCTCCACCATTTGGCTTCTTCAAATGCTGCTGCTTCAAGTGCTTCTAGTTTGGTTGGAGACCATTCCATTCCGTCTTTTTCACTGCCTCCTACAGCAGAACAAGTGGCCACATGAATAAAATCATTTGACTTAAAATTGATGCCGCCAAAAGTGAACTCTACATATTGAGTCCAGATACACGGCCCCATAATTATGTCAGAAAAACCTGCCTCTTCATATAGCTCTCTAGCTGCTGCTGTCTTAGAATCTTCACCAGCATCAATTCCTCCTCCTGGGATTTGCCACCACGGCTCAATAGTTGGGTCTAGCGGGTCAGACGCCTTCATCAGAAATATTTTCTTTTCGGCATCAAGTAACACGACTCTTGCGGCATTCTGCTTGATTGTCCACGCCATACTTTTAACCTTATATAAAAAAGAAAAGAAAGAGGCAGGAAAGACTAAAAGAGATTGAGGCTAAGAAGTTTTAGACTTCTTCTTAAATACCCGCCCTATAGTTGCTTGCAAGATACTGAGAATTCCTTGTTCGGTACCTTCCACATGCTCAACTCCAAACTCCGCACCATAGCCAAGGGAGCCGTGTTCGGTAACATCCAGACCCAAAAGCTCGTCTTCTCTGCTGACCCTCAGCAAGTTTAACTTTGACAAAGCAATAAACACAGCACCTGTTGTAATTGTGACCCAGCCAAAAATAATTAAGATGCCGATGAGTTGAACCACTAGTAAAGATATTCCACCCCCATAAAATAAACCTCGTGCTCCATCGCCAATACCAACAGAGGCAAACAACCCAACTGCCAAAGTTCCCCAAACCCCACAAATACCATGAACTGAAATGGCTCCCACTGGGTCGTCAATGTGAACTCTATCAAAGAAGAAAATGCTATATACCACAATGACGCCTGCTACCGCCCCAATTATTAAAGCCCCGAATGGATTGACTATATGGGTGCCAGCAGTGATTCCAACCAGCCCTGCAAGCACTCCGTTGCCAGTCATTGCGACATCTACCGAACCGGTCTTGAGCGTGATAGTCGCGGCGGCGGCGATTCCTCCAGCAGCTGCCGAAATCAAAGTCGTCAAAAGCACCTGGCTAACGGCTTCGTCAAACGCCAACTGCGACCCGCCATTGAAACCGAACCAGCCGAACCAAAGAATGAAAATGCCTGCCGCCGTGAAAGCAATGTTGTGACCAGGAATGGGAAGAGCAGAATTGTTTTGATATCTGCCAAGTCTCGGGCCAAGTATGAGGGCTCCCATCATGGCCGCCCAGCCCCCTGTGGAATGAACAATTGAAGAACCTGCAAAGTCTGTGAATATGGCATCACCAATTTTGAGACTTGCAATTATTCCATCTTCTCCTCCCCAATGCGATGCATGAACCACCATCGGATAAATAAAAGCCGTCATTACCGCGCTGAATATCACATAGCCAGAAAACTTAGTTCGCTCTGCCATAGCACCAGAGGCAATGGTGACAGCGGTGGCAGCAAAAACCACTTGGAAGAAAAAGAATACGTATGTAGAAAGCGTATCAACTGCTTGGTCTCCCCCGTTTGCCCCAGAAAGGAAAAACTGCTCAGAGCCGATTACTCCGCCAGCATCTTTTCCAAAAGCTATGGCATAGCCAACCACAAAAAAGGCAACCGTACCAATCGCCATATCGGCAAGGTTTTTTGCCATAATGTTTGCGACATTTTTTGCACGGGTCAGCCCAGCTTCCAAAAAGCCAAACCCCAACTGCATTAAGAAAACCAAGAGTGCTGCCACAACCACCCAAAGATTGTCGGCAAGAGTTTGAGCTGATTCGGCTATGGTTTTGCTAACAGCTTCTTGTGCAGAAACTGGAGACTGGATTAAGAAAAGGAGCACGATTGCTCCCAGCCCAACCCCTGCTAACCTGAGAAAAAATGACTTGGGGCCAAAATTTCTTAGTGGATTTAAACTAATACTCTTAACAGACGCAGAATTTCTCAGTATCGGTTTTTGCGGTATCCGTGTTCGCTGTGGTAAGCCTGTTCCCATTGATATTTTTATTGCTTTTTCAACAATTACAAGTAATTAATATAATAATTTAGCATAAACAAAAATGGTTAGAGGATATATATAAATGTATAAGTGTGTCAATATGTATAAAGTGTCAATATATAAATATAAATATATAAACATATATAGGTGTGAGAAACAAAAAAGTAGATATAAAAACAATGGGCAAACCTGAAATCTTTACCAAAGAGTGGATTGAACTAATCGACAAAAAAGTCTGTGAAGAGTTTGGAGACTTTGAATGGGAAGGGAATGTGCCAAAAACCCCGCTCAATATTATTTATGAGATTGTGGCTGAGGCAAAAACGGTTATTTTTGTATATCACATTGAGTGCAGCCCTGATGAGATTCACATTTTGCTTGGCGCTCCAAATGATAAATCTAATGTCGCCAATATTACCTATCGCCAAACCAAAGAGGTTGCTCTAGGAATAATGGAAGGCAAACTTGATAGCCATATTGAATTTCTTATGGGAAACATTGAAATCCAAGGCGATGTTAGAGAGCTAGAACCGTATAGTGAAATCATTCCTCTAATCAGTTCAGCTATTGGTGGCTCTCATTAGAAAAAGTTAAATATCTTAAAGTAAAAGTGATAGATGAGCAATAATGGCACTGATATTGAAAGATTGTTTTAGCCACAATTAACATACTAAAATTTTTTTAATGCCAGCACAAAAGACTCTTCAAGCAAAAAAAGCAAGGGCAAATGGGTACCCGCCCTTTCCAAAAACAAAGTTTGACATTATATATGCTGACCCACCGTGGGATTATAAAGGGCAGCTCCAGCACAACGGGGAAGGTGGGAGAGATACTGGTGGCGCAATCCGTCATTACCCGACCGTCACAACCGCCGAAATGAGCGAGTGGCCAGTAGACAAAATATGTAAAGACGATTGTCTGCTTTTTATGTGGGCAACTTCCCCTCACCTTGATCAAGCCATTGATTTAGGAAAGGCATGGGGGTTTGATTGGGCAACAGTTGCTTTTGTGTGGGACAAAGAACGGGTTAATCCAGGCTTTTATACAATGTCGCAATATGAACTTTGCTTGGTATTTAAACGAGGCAAGATTCCAGCTAATCGTGGGGCAAGGAATGTTCGCCAATCAGTTAGTGAACTTAGAACTGAACATAGCGCTAAACCCGATGAGGTTAGAAAGCGGATTGACAAGATGTTCCCTGACCACTCCAAGATTGAGCTTTTTGCCCGAAAAAAAGCCCGTGGCTGGAAATCTTGGGGTTGGGAGATTTAAGCTAAATCAGACTTAACTCGTTGACGGTATCTCGTTCTTGCCCCAGTTCGGCAACAGAGATGTCAATTAGTTCACGGCTTAAATCTGAAATGTCTAGACCTTCAACTATTTTGTATTCGCCGCTGTCAGTAGTGCATGGAAAAGATGAGATTAACCCCTCTGGCACACCGTAGCTTCCATCTGAAACTACCGACATAGAAACCCAATCGCCTTTAGGGGTTTTGGAATTCCAATCTCTTATGTGGTCTATGGCAGCATTAGCAGCAGATGCTGCTGATGAAGCTCCTCTAGCTGAAATGATTTCAGCGCCTCGTTGTTGAACAGTCGGCAAAAACTCCTCTTTGATAAATCTGTCTCGTTCGGCATCGTCAGCTCCCACTAAATCTCTGGCGCTCTTGCCCCCTACTTCGCAATTGAATAAATCGGGATATTGCGTAGCAGAGTGATTGCCCCAGACTGTCATCTTTTTTATATCTGTGATGTCACACCCAAGCTTTTTCACCAGTTGTGCTTTGGCGCGATTATGGTCTAAACGTGTCATTGCTGTGAAACGGTTCTTGTCAATTTCTTTGGCGTTGTTCATTGCTATCAAACAATTTGTGTTTGCTGGATTGCCGACAACCAAGATGCGAATATCATCGGCCGCATTTTCTGCCAGTGCCCTGCCTTGCTCTGTGAAAATAGCGCCGTTTGCTTCTAGAAGTTCTTTTCGCTCCATTCCTTTTGTTTGTGGTCGGCTTCCCACCAAAAGCGCCCAGCTTGCATTTTGAAATGCCACGCCTGCTTGGTCTGAGGTTTCAATGCCAGCTAATAATGGAAAGGCACAATCATCAAGTTCCATAACCACGCCTTCAAGAGCAGGCATAGCAGGTGGAATTTCAAGTAGCTGCAAAATAACAGGTTGGTCGCTACCTAGCATCTCGCCAGCAGCAATTCGAAAGATTAGACTATAACCAATTTGTCCAGCAGCACCCGTGACGGCAACTCTTACTGGGGGTTTCACCTATAATCTAATCCCTACAACCTATCAACTATAGCTTGTGCAAATTCTGAACAAGCTACCTTAGTTGCCCCATCCATCAAGCGAGCAAAATCATAAGTGACGATTTTTTCGCCAATGGTTTGTTCCACAGCTTTGATAATGTCGCCAGCAGAATCTTCCCAGCCCAGATGTTCATACATCATCACCCCAGAAAGCAAAACCGAAGAAGGATTGACCTTGTCTTGGCCAGCATATTTTGGAGCGGTTCCGTGAGTGGCTTCAAACACACCATGCCCCGTGACATAGTTGATGTTTCCGCCAGGGGCAATGCCAATTCCGCCGACTTGGGCAGCAAGAGCATCTGAAAGATAGTCACCATTCAAGTTCATCGTGGCAATGACATCAAACTCATCTGGGCGGGTTAGCACCTGTTGAAGCGCAATATCGGCGATAGCATCTTTTGCCAAAATCTTGTCGCCAGGGTCACCATTGCAGTCATCCCAGCCAACTGCCACATCAGAAAACTCTTCTTTCACAAGCTCATAGCCCCAATTGCGAAAAGCTCCCTCAGTGAATTTCATAATGTTTCCCTTGTGAACAAATGTCACACTTTTTCTTCCACGTTTTACGGCATAGTTCAGGGCTGCCCGACACAACCGCTTGGTGCCAAATTCAGAAATGGGTTTGATGCCGATTCCGCTATCTGGCCTCAACTCTCGCCCAAAGACTTCTTTCACAAGCTCAAGCACTTTTTTCGCCTCTTTAGAGTGGGCTTCGGCTTCAATGCCAGCATAAATGTCTTCAGTGTTTTCACGGAAAATAACCATATCGACTTTTTCAGGAGTCTTGACTGGGGATGGCACACCTTGAAACCATCTAACTGGGCGGAGGCAAACATATAGGTCAAGCATTTGGCGGATGGTGACGTTTAGACTTCTAAACCCTCCTCCAACTGGTGTGGTGAGCGGGCCTTTAATGCCGATTAGATGTTCGTCAAAAGCAGTGATTGTGTCTTCTGGCAACCACTCCCCCGTTTCGTCAAATGCTTTTTGCCCAGCAAGAACTTCTTTCCATTCCACCTGTCGCCCATATTTAGCAGCAGCAGCATCTAACACAAGTTTGGCTGCTGGCCAGATGTCTATGCCTGTGCCATCGCCTTCAATAAATGGAATGATGGGGTTATTGGAAACATTGAGCGTTGAGTCGTCATTGAGGGTTATCTTGTCTGCCATGTTTTTTGTTTGCTGTTTTTTTGTCTGCTGTTTCTGTTTGCTGTTTTTTGTTTGCTGTTTTTTGTTTGCTGTTTTTTTGCCGCCAATTTTTTATTCTAAATTTTTTGTCACCAATTCAGTTTATAAAAAATAGGGCTGTTTTTGAAATCGTGTTTAAAAAAATTTACTTATCAAAAAATTTGATTCAAGATTTTTTGAAAGAGTGGTGACAAAGCACTTGTTAAAAAAGCAAATTTATTTCTGGCGGTATTTTCGCATTCGACTGGATAGCTCTGAACCAGCTACTGCCTGGTTAAGAGTATAAATGTGAATTCCAGGTGCTGAACTTCCGCTTCTGCCCTCAAGCAACTCTTCCATTAGCTCCCAAGCATAGTCAACTGCCAGATTAAATTTTTTGTCGCCAAATTTATTTTTGTTCCCCCCACCCTTAACCTCACCATTAACTGAATTGTTAACTACATTGTCATTTGTATTGTCGATTTTTTCCATCAGGTCTTGATTTACCTCTACCTCATTCATCTTGGAAAACCTAAGCACATTATCAGTTGAAATGACTGGAATCACTCCAGCAATGACGGGCTTTTCAACTCCCAGCTCCGCCAAGTCTTGAACCATCTCAAAATAATGCTTGGAATAGAAAAAGAATTGCGTAATCGCAAAATCTGCCAGCGACAATTTTTGCGCTAAGTGCTTTCGGTCTTTTGCTTTGTCGTTTGACCGTGGGTGAACTTCTGGGTGGGCAGCAACACCAATACTGAAATCGTGTGGGTGTTGCCTGATTAGCTCAACCAGTTCAACTGCATATTTAAATTCGTCATTTGAATTCTCACCCTCAATCGGGTCGCCCGACAATGCCAAAATATTGTTCACCCCAGCCGTAGCGTATTCATCCAACAAGTCAAGCAATTCCTTTTTTGCGTGCCCGACACAAGTTAAATGTGCCATTGCTGGAAATGGCTTCGTAGAAGAAATCTCAGAGACAATTTCTTTTGTGGTGTCTCTGGTTGAGCCCATCGCCCCATAAGTTACCGAAACAAAATCTGGGTTCGTGTTGGCCAATTCATCCAATGTAGCGTGAAGATTTTTTTTAGCAGCTTTTGTCTTGGGCGGGAAAAACTCAAACGATAGGGTTGGGGAATTTCCAGCAAGTAAATCTCTAATATGGGCGCTATTCATTTTTGTTTGTTGTTTTTGTTTAATCGTTTTTGGTTTGCCTTTTTTGAGAGCCTATTTTATAAAAATATTTTCTATAAGTATTTTGAAAAACGGCTTAATGTTTTAAGTAGCTTCAGCAGCT
>JAHRAM010000144.1 GCA_020027305.1 Acidimicrobiia bacterium
TTATCTATGATAGGGCAGGCGAAGAAATCTTAAAGCTCTCAATGAAAAAAACATTAGAAGAGACTGGCGAAGAAATAATTGTTTACAAAAACAATTCTGACGGAAAAAGAAATTCTTATGGTTGCCATGAGAACTATCTCATAAGTCGAAAAACTCCGTTTTTATCAATCGTTCAAGGGGCTACCGCTCATTTTATAACCCGACAGATTTTTACTGGGGCAGGCAAAGTGGGAACAGAGCTTCCAAATGAGACAGGTGAACAACCAACATTTCAAATTTCACAACGTGCAGATTTTATTGAAGAAGAGGTTGGGTTAGAAACCACCCTAAAGCGCCCAATCATAAACACTAGAGATGAGCCACACTCCTATGCCGATAAATATCGCCGATTTCATGTTATCGTGGGCGATGCCAATATCAGCCAAACCGCCACCTTTCTAAAACTTGGCACAACAGCCATAGTGCTAAGCATGATTGAAGACGACTTCTTTAGCAATGAATTTATTTTTTCAAATCCAGTGCATACTCTTAGGCAGGTATCTTGTGATTTAGATTTAACAACACCACTTGAGTTGAAAGATTCTGGTACTATAACTGCCCTAGAAGTGCAATGGGAAATCCTCAACCACGCACAAAAATATGCAGAATCAGAAGGCCTAGAAACTGTTGATGAAAAAGTTGGAAATGAAGTGTTGGAACTCTGGGAAGAGGTATTAAATGGATTAGAGAAAAACCCAGATACTCTTTCACACAAAATTGACTGGATAGCTAAAAAGAAATTGATAGATGGTTACTGCCAGCGCCACAATTTGGCAAAAGAAAATCTTTTAGAAAATAATCCCCACCTAAAAGCTATTGACCTTCAATATCATGATTTACGAGATAGCCACTGCCTTGCTTCTAGGTTGGGTTTAGAAGAAATCATTACAGTCGATGAAGTTGAACAAGCTATAACTGAGCCACCCGAAAGCACCCGTGCCTATTTTCGTGGAATGTGCCTAAAAAGGTTTCCAAAAGACATTGTTGCCATTAATTGGGATTCCATAGTTTTTAAGCAAAAAGACGAAAAACTTAAACGTGTTTCAATGATGGAACCAGAAAAAGGCACAAAGGCTCTCACCGAGGAACTTTTTGAAAACAATACAGCACTTGAAGAATTCTTAGATGCTTTTAATTAGGCCTTGGAATAATTAGTCATTGAAAGATTAAATGCTGAGTTATCATTGACTGGTAAGATTGATATAGATAACCAAAAAAGCAAATTAAAAACTGGACAAAACAAGCAAAGTAAGCAAAGTAAAAAACAAGCAAAGGAAACACGCAAAAATGTCAAAGCAAGAAAAAATTAAGCGCGAAGAGCTTGACGACAATTTAATTGAAGAACAAAGCGATAAAGGCAAGGGTAGTGATGTTGGCAACCCAAAGCCTAAGGCAGAAAGCAATGAGACGGCAAGTGATGAACTAAAAGAAGAATTAGATGCTGTGCTTGATGAAATTGACGCCACAATTAATAACGCCGAAGAATTTGTCGCCAATTTTGTTCAAAAAGGCGGCCAATAAAAATAAAAAATAAAGGAAACCTTACCTTGAGCCTCCCATTATTTTCCCCTGATACAGATCCCGGCCCTAGCTTTTTGAATTTGTTAGCGACCGAACAAATGCTTGACCATAAGCTAAACAATACTGCTGACGCCAAAAAATCGGTGATAGAAATTGATGTCCCACACGGCACTACCGTAGTTGCTTGTAAATGGCAAGATGGAGTCATAATGGCAGGCGATAGACGTGCTACATCAGGCAACCTGATTAGCCATCGCTCAATGGAAAAAGTTTTTCCAGCAGACAGCCACTCAGGAGTAGCTATTGCTGGGGTCGCTGGGCCATCTATAGAAATGGTAAAGCTCTTTCAACTTCAGCTTGAACACTATGAAAAATTAGAAGACAGGCAATTGAGCTTAGAGGGCAAGGCAAATCAGCTTTCCTTTTTTATGAAATCTAATCTAGGGGCAGCGATGCAAGGTCTGGTAGTGATTCCCATTTTTGCTGGCTATGACATTCACGCAGAAACTGGTCGGCTCTTTAATTATGATGTCACAGGTGGGCGCTATGAAGAAAAAGAATTTGCTGCAGTTGGTTCAGGAAGCCTCCATGCTTCTACCGTCATCAAGCTAGGGCACCGAGATGATTTAACTCGAGACGGAGCAACGGAATTGGTGTTAAATGCTCTATTTCAGGCTGCCGATGAAGACACAGGCACAGGCGGCCCCGACCCATTACGTGGTATTTATCCAACCATTGCTGTGATAACTAAAGATGGATATGAATCGCTAGAAGAATCTGAAGTAGCGCAAAAATTTAGTCAACTCTCACAAGTTGTCTAAAAAGGCACAAAGGCAAGAAGGACAAAGAAAAAGGGGTCGTAGCAAATGAGCAATATGGGATTTTATGTTTCACCCGAGCAACTCATGTTGGATCGTGCCAACTATGCTAAAAAGGGAATCGCTCGTGGAAAATCAGTTACTGTAGTTTCATACAAAGACGGAATTTTGCTTTGTGCCCAAAACCCATCTTCCACTCTCCACAAAATTAGTGAGATTTATGACCGCATTGCTTTTGCAGGGGTTGGAAAATATAGTGAGTTTGACCAACTTCGAATAGCAGGGGTTCGCCACGCTGACTTAAAGGGCTATTCTTATAGCCGAGATGATGTAGACGCCAGAGGGCTTGCCAATATCTATGCTCAACACTTGAGCCAAGTTTTCATCCATGACCACAAGCCTATGGAAGTTGAGTTAGTCGTAGTCGAAGTTAAAGCCGACCAGACTAATGATGAAATTTTCCATGTGCTTTATGAAGGAAGTGTAAACGATGAGCAAAACTTTGCAGCCTTAGGGGGAGAAGCAGAACAAGTTCGCGACCATCTAGCTAATAACTTTAAACCTAACCTTGACCTAAAAAGTGCTATCGCATTAAGCACAGAAGCGCTTGAAGCTCAAATAGCCTCTAGCGATTTTGAAAACTCTAACTCAGAGCAAGCAAACCCAGTAGAAACTACAAATAGCTCCTCGCCAAAAATTCAAGTCGGTGATTTAGAGGCTGCCGTGCTTGAGAGAAACAAAGAAGGTCGGGTGTTCCAGAGGCTAACTGATGAAGAATTGGCAAACTATCTCACATAAAATATAAAAATAAAAAGGCAAGACAAACGCAGCTTATGAAACGGCGGATTTTCGGGATGGAGTGTGAGTATGGGGTAGCTTGGCAGGGAAAATACCGCCAAAGCCCAGATGAAATCGCACGTCAAATTTTTAGAGGGGTAGTTCATATCGCCAGAAGTAGCAATGTGTTTACAGCAAACGGTGCCCGTCTCTATCTTGATGTGGGTAGCCATCCTGAATATGCAACACCAGAATGCGATTCCGTAAAACAGCTCATCACCTATGATAGAGCAGGTGAACGCATGCTATTAAACCTTGCAAAAGAGGCAGAAAGACGAATTGCCAAAGATGGAAATGACGAAGGCACAATATATCTTTTTAAAAACAACACTGACTCTCATGGCAATTCTTATGGCTGCCATGAAAATTACTTGATTACCCGTGAACTAGAGTTTTCACAATATATAGACAACCTCATTCCTTTTTTAGTAACACGTCAAATTTATTCTGGGGCAGGAAAAATTCTAAAAACCTCACGCGGTGCAAAGTTCGCCATAAGCCAACGTGCCGAACATATTTGGGAAGGGGTGTCTAGTGCCACCACCCGATCTCGCCCAATAATAAACACCAGAGATGAACCACACTCTGATGCCGAAAAATACCGCCGACTGCATGTGATTGTGGGGGATTCAAATATGAGTGAATATGCCAACTTTCTAAAAGTTGGAACCTGCGCCTTGCTTCTTCGCCTAATAGAAGAAACTGATTTCGATATGAAATCGCTTGCGCTAGAAAACCCAATACGTTCAATCCGGGAAATCAGCGGAGATATTGAATGCAAAAAAACTGTTACGTTAGGAGACGGGCGTTCCCTTAGTGCCCTTCAAATCCAGTTGCTTTATTTAGAAGAGGCACAACGTTTTGCAAACACTATCGACCTTACAGAAGAAGAAAAACAAACACTTATATATTGGGAAGATTGCTTGGTGGGGATAGAACGCGACCCAACCAGCCTCCACAGAAAATGTGATTGGGTAACAAAATATTTATTGGTTGAGCGCTTTTGCCAAAACAACAATGTTAGCCTTTCTAGCTCTAAGGTGGCAAACTTGGATCTTTTCTATCATGACATCGACCCAAATAGAGGCTCATATTATTTGCTGGATAAAAAGGGAATGACTGAGAAGTTATGGGATTCCATCAACATGGAGGCCGAAATTGAAAAGGCTACTAAAGAGCCTCCTCAGACTACCCGCGCAAAAGTTCGAGGTGACTTTATCAAAAAAGCTAATGAGCGAAAACGGGAGTTTACCACTGACTGGGTACACATTAAGCTAAACGACCAAGAGCAAAGAACCGTCTTGTGCAAGGATCCCTTCAAAAGCAAAGATGAACGGGTTGAAAAATTGATGGAATATTTATAAGTAGTATTTTATGCCCAAAGCAAAAACTAGCATTAAAAAAGAAGAGCGTTTGCTCAATTTATTTTGTGCTTTGTTAGCTACTAGCCGCCCACTTAGCTATCAAGAAATAAGTGAAAAAATTAATGGCTACAGAGATTTAGATGATGCTGCAGCTAGACGACAATTTGAGCGCGATAAATCAGATTTGCGCGCCTTAGGGGTTTCAATCGAGCAAAAACAACTTCCTCGTGAAACTGCGCCAGGCTATTACATTGACAAAAACAACTATTACCTAAAAGATATTGACCTTACTGCTGGCGAAAGGGTGGCTCTTAATTTGTTCCTTGGTCTGTTTAAGGTTGGGGATGTCAAACTAGAAGAAACTGTTTTTAAGTTGGGGGGCAAAGAAGATGCATCAAATTCCAGCAACGATCCTTTTGGGATGATATGGCTTGATTTTGATAGGGAGCTCCCAAAAATTCAAAGAGCAATTAGCAATGGTTATCTAATGGAATTTGACTATATAACTGAAGAAGGAAATAGTGGAACACGACATTTGAAGCCTCAAGCACTATATCTAAAAGAGAGCAAGTGGCATGTTTCTGGCTTTGACACCGACAAAAAGGCTCAAAGAAATTTTCGCCTAGATAGAGTTCAAGGCGATATTAATTTCAAAAAGCCCAAATCGCAAAAACCTATCAGCCCAAATTCATCTAATGCTGAATTTCACGTGCCAGAAATGCCATGGGAATATGGTGATGGCGACCCGAACGAGGCCACACTGCTAACAACTACAGAAAGTGCAAAATGGGTGGCCGAAGAACTTGGCAAAAAAGCAAAGGCAACCACAAAAGAAGATGGCACTACATTATTTAAATTTTCCGTTACTTCCCCAATTCATTTTTATCGCCTAGTAGCTGGTTTTGGCAAAGAAGTTGAAGTTTTGGGAGATGAAACACTCCGACAGGGTTTTATTGATTACTTAAA
>JAHRAM010000159.1 GCA_020027305.1 Acidimicrobiia bacterium
ATACCTGTGAATTATTATTTGTTGATGACGGAACTCAAACTTCTACTAGCTATTTCAGTCCATCAATAACTTGTTCAAATATAGGCGGGGTGGGGCCAAATTGATTTTTTATATATGTCAAGCCCATTAACTGCTCTTCATGTTTTTCGTAGTAATCAAAATCAATAAAGTAAAGCAATTTATATAATACTGTCATTCCAATATTTGGTTTACCGCCAACTGTTTTCAAAATGTAAAGTAACACTTCTTTGAATTTATCGACTTTTTCTTGGGGGATGCTGATGCGAATTTCGTTTTCTGCCTTCTTTACCGATTCTTTTTCTACTTCAATTTTAATTGTGGGTTTTGCTTCCTCTTTTCCTTTCAGAAAATTTATTAATGGAATATGGAAAATTTCAGCTAGCCTTTCTGCTTCGGGAATAGTTAAAGCGCGCTTCCCTAATTCAATTTGCTTGTAGGTTGGGCGAGTTATTTTAAGTTCGTCTGCCAGATACTCTTGAGTCAAATTCAATTTTTTTCTTTGCTCTTGAATAAATTGTGCTTGTTTAAATTGTGTGTCCATATTCCCATTTATACCCCTTTTAATTCAGCTATATTACCAGTATAACTGATGTAAATATATTTTGCATTCAAAATACTAAAAAATTATACAACTTTATAAAGTTATACAATTTGAAATCACTGGATGTTTTTAATTACTTGGATATCTCAGTGCTTCCTACAATTGCTACATTGCAAGGTAGAGAATGGAAAACTAAAGTTGGCAATTGCAAATTAAAAATTAATTGGTCGAGAAGGTGGTCGGGCTGGTGGGATTTGAACCCACGACCCCCTGCTCCCAAAGCAGGTGCGCTAGCCAAACTGCGCCACAGCCCGAATCGGTTTTTGCACTACATGCAAATATTTTTAAATAATTAAATCATTCCAAATGCTTAATCATTCTAATCATTCCAAATGCTCCAAATTCTTAAATTCATTTGAAATTTAATTACTTAATAGCTACTTAGCTAATTATGCCAGAAACCAACGACTATTTTCGCCAGATTTCACATTTATTTTTTTCAGTTTTGGGTGTGCGTTAATTTTTTAAGTTGGGCATGCTTAGGTTCTTGTTTGGTCAATTCAATTATTTCACTCACTAAGATACTTGTCTTAGCTTGACAACATTTAAATCAACAACAATTTATATTGCTATATTTACGCCAATGCCCCGTGCACTCTCTCGATGGCGGTGTCGTGAGAAACATTTAGAGAAAAGCTAATCTCAGAAACTAACAGCACCTCTGCCTGGTCATAGAGATTTTTCTCACCAGCAGACAAGTCTTTTATTTTGGTTCTTAGGTGCAAGTTTCGCACTACCTCAGCCACTTGCCACACATCGCCTGAGCGAAGTTTCTCCTGATAGTTCTTGTAGCGCCGACTCCAGTTAGCAGGCTCACGCACGCTTTTCTTAGAAATCATCTTCAGCAGCTCCTTCACCTCATCTTTAGAAATGGGCGCACGGATTCCCACCTCATCCACAATGTCGGCAGGCACCTGAATAGTCATATCGGTGTGAACAATCTCAAGCGTCAGATATTCACTAATCTTTCCAAACGCACGGGTTCTTTTAACCTTACGAACAATCGCTGCACCATGATGAGGGTAGATTACACGACTGCCTACTTTGAGCTTCACCGCTTACTATTATACCACCATATTTTGCGAATTCCTCTAGGGGCATAAATCGCTATGTGTGTTTGGGTGTGTTTGGGATGAGTGAAAGGGGGAGAGGATAAGGATTGTTTGGGTGTGTTTGGGATAAGTGAATGCGGGAGCGGGGGAGAGAGTAAAAGAGCGGCAGAACAAGATGAGTGGTGGGGAAGGGATGGATGGCAGAACAAGATGAATGAGCGGAACAAGATGAGTGGTGGAAAAGAAGAAGCGCCACGGAAGGATCTGTTGTGAGAATCAGGTGCAAGGGATGAAAGAGTAGAAATAAGGCGAGTAGCATTTGGAGCAAGGACAATTACTTTTTAAACTATTTCTAATAAGCGACTTATTAATTAAGCGATTTTAAAAAGGAAAGTATAAAGCATTCAATTTGAACACCTAACACAAAAACCAAACACTCAACTTAAAAATATCCAACCACAAAAACCAAACACTCAACTTAAAAATATCCAACCACAAAAATCACAACATTCAATTTCTAATCAAAAATAAGAAAACACAAAAGGAGCAATAAATAAAATGAGCAGACTTAAAGACAAGGTGGCATTTATAACGGGGGCAGCTTCGGGCATCGGGCTAGCCACAGCACAGAGATTTGCAGCTGAAGGCGCAAAAGTATTTGGTGCCGACCTCCAAGAATCAAAAGACTGGGGGAACATTGAAAAGTCTGCCAGCACTTCAGATTTTTTCACGCTAGATGTAACCGATGAGCCAGCGCAAAATAAAATCGTAGACCAAATAACCGACCAACACGGGCCGATTGACATAGTGGTGACGGCAGCTGGTGTTGCGGGCGGGGGTTTCGTTCACATGATGGAACTCGCTGAGTGGCAGCGGGTCATTGACATCAACCTAACTGGCACGATGCTTTCAGCAAAAGCATGCCTCAAGTCGATGGTTGAAAATCGCTCAGGTAGCATCATCACAATTGCCAGCGTTGAAGGGCTTGAAGGATGCGAGGGCGGAAGCAGCTATAACTCATCCAAAGGTGCTGTGGTTTTGCTCACCAAGAATTTGGCGTGCGACTATGGGCGACTTGGCATTCGGGCTAACGCAATTTGTCCTGGCTTTATTCAGACCCCAATGTTTAAGGCTGCCATTATGGAAGGGATGGGAGAAGAGCGAGCTGAGCCAATCAAGTTTCAGCACAAACTAAACCGCTGGGGCAAGCCCGAAGAAATTGCTGGGGCAGCATTGTTTTTTGCATCAGAAGATTCCTCTTTTGTCACGGGCGTAGCGTTGCCAGTAGATGGCGGCTATGTGGCAGGGCATCAATATGGCGTGGCAGAAATGGCTGGGCTGGTTTAATCCATTAGTTAGCCATTAATTAGCCCCACTAGCCTGCAACAGAAATCTTCACCCGAAAAAGTTTCTCCCAATTTTTGCCAGTCAGCCAGAAGGAATCAGTGCTTTTGGCATAAGCAATTCCGTTTAACACATCGTTTCTTGGGTCACTTGGGGGAGCGGGCAGCATTTCTTTAAGCTCTAAGGCGTCAAGCACACCTGTGATTTCTCCGCTCGCCGAATCAATCTGAAAGATAAAGTCGGTTTGAAAGCTGTTTGCATAAATTGAGCCATTCACGCATTCCAGCTCATTAAGTCGGTGCCTGACAGATGGAAAGGGGATGGCAGAAATGTCGGGGGCGGAAGAAATGTCGGGAGCAGAGAAATTGTCAATGGGCGTTCCCGATTTTTTCACAACGATTTTTCCAAGCTCTTGAAAAGTTTCAGGGTCTCGCTTGCTCAACACGCCCGTGCCATTTGACATATATAAAAAGTTGCCGTCATAGCAAAGCCCCCATCCCTCACCTTCATATACAAAGACTTTTTCTGGTGAAAAAGTTTGCCCATCAATATTGCTACCAGTATTTTCACCATCAGAAACTCCACTATTAGGGGAACTGCTGTTCAGTCGCCACACAATAACAACGCCTGACTTCCAGCTGAGTTGATAAAGTAAATCGCCAACCTTTTCAAGCCCTTCAGCAAAGATGGGATTTCGCAATTGGAAGTTCTGCGGGAAATCTTGAGGGGGGTCTTGTGGGGAATTGTGTGGGGAATCTTGAAGGGAGTTTTGGGTGTTGGAATCAGCTATCAATTTTTGGATTTCTTCGTTTTTCAGCTCTTGCTCATAAATCTTTTGAACCCGCCCGCCTTCTACTCGATAAGAAAATAGTTTTGAAGCTGTCCCAAATGGCCGTGCCCCAGTACTTTCATAAAATATTTCCCCCTCATTAGTTTCTAAATGGATTAGCCCTTGTGTGTAAGCTAGTTCCTCACGGCTCACAACTTCCAGCACCTCTAGCCTTAATGCAACTGGACCTAATATCTCTGGTTCTGGGGCTTCAGTTTTGTTATCTGTATTATTGCCATTCTTGCCAACATCATTTTTTCTGCCATCATTATTTTCACTGTCATTTTTCTCGTCTTCAGTGCTAGTAGGCGCACTATCATTTTTACCGCCACTATTTTCACCATTGGTAGCCTCTTTAGAATCTTCGCCCTCAGCTTTTGCGTTAATAGAAGGTTGAGTTTCTATGAATGGTATTGATTTGTCGCTGATAGAGGTTTCGGTCTTAGCAGTTCTAACATTTGATGAGCTAGATGAGTGACTACATTGAACTAAAAATACAGCAACTACCCCCAATGTAATAAATAGAGAGATAGATTGGATGCTAACTTTTTTCACAATCGTTATAATGAAGCTTTGTTATAGATAAGCTTTGTCTACTGTATATAAATTATAAATAAACCTGTCAAACATGATTAGACGCTATTAACAATTCTTTCAAAAATTGCTTTTACTACCAAAAACAAAAACTTTGCTAAAAACAAAGCTACTACCAAAAACAAAAAAGAAGGGGGCAGGAAAAATCCCACCCCCTTCTAATTGGGATGCTACGGATAAAGTTCGCAGCTTTATTTATCTATACTTCTAAATATCTAAGCTGAAGCTTGGATACCTGCTATCTATCATTGTGATGTATGCCAATACACGCATCTCGTAGCTAGTAAATTTTTCCAACCATTCTTGAACAAAAGCAGGGTATTGACCCATAATAAGTGCAACAAACCAGCTTACAAGTGCAAAGAAAAACAATATAACAGCTAAAACGGCTAAATATATATAGTGCGGTATTGCCAAGATTACAAAGAACAGTCCATACCGTGGTACGCTCTCAGGTTGTGCGGGGTAGTGCGATTCGGCTGGATAGTCACCTGGGTCGGCAGGCTCTGTTGGAAACTCAAGTGATGGATATTTGGGAATGCCAAATTGCATGAAAGCACTTACTCTATTTAGCCAGCGGAAAGTACCGACAAATATTTGATAGATAATCTTAGGCATTCTTCCCGTAAATAGCACTGAAACAAATTGAAGTAAATATATCGCTTCTATAATCATGGTAATAAAAGCGGCAATAATAATTAGCGGAATCGCCATGAATATGTGGAAGAATATCCTCCACCTCGCGACCTTCTGGTCTGGAATCGTTACCTTAAAATAGGCGCGGTCGGGGGCGCCTGTCCCCATTGGTTGTTCACTCATAATATTTCTCCTCTTTTTATTTTTTATATAATGTTGCGAGCTTGCCCGCAACTTTCCTTTTTAGGAATTTTAACCTAAATGAGAATTTAGAATGAAACCTATGATTTTTGCCCTTTATTTAAGCGGAATTTTCATTGAGGATTTACAATGCCAAGCCTATTTTGCTTTTGGCGGGTTATCGTGATTTGATTTCTAAAATTGCTACGATTTATTCAAATTCTGGCAAAACATACTTGCCCATCAACTCAATGGTCTTCATCACTTCTTCGTGTGGCATCTTATATGGGTCAAACAGGCAGAATAACAAATCACACCCAGTTGCTTCATAACGTTTGGCGATTTCAATGCATCGGTCAGGGTCGCCGATGACTGCTGCCCCAGAATCCCAAATGTAATCCATCGTGAGATGCCCCATCAAGCCTTCATCGCGCATTTTGGCGGTATCTGCTGTGTATTGATACGAGCCAAAATCTTCTTCCTTGACTTCTAGGTCATAAAGATAGTCGGCAACGGAAGCAATTAGCATTCCACCATATTTTGGATACCAAACAAATGACTCTTCAGCAACCTCTCTCGCTTTTTCATTCGTGTCGTTACAGTGAACCATTGTGAAAGTTGCAGCTTGTTCGTTTCGCGCTTTCCCAACAGGCTCTTGACGGTCGGCTTGACCTTTTCTATAGGCATCAATTCTTTCTTGCAGAGCTTCAGGAGGTTGCCCCACAGTAAACGAACACAGCCCGATGCCTCGCTTTCCAATCTCATAGTGCCCAGGAACGCTAGAAGTTGCTCCCCACAAGTTGGGGTGTGGTTTTTGGATGGGCTTTGGCAACACTCGCCGTTTTGGCATCGACCAATATTTCCCTTCAAACTCATATTCATCGTTTGTCCAGCAGCCCACAATGGTGCGAAGCGCTTCATCCCACATGTCGCGGGTATCGTTGGGGTTGATGCCAAACCCTTCTAGCTCGGTTCGGGTAGAAGAGCGACCAGTGCCGAACTCAACTCGCCCGTTTGACAAAATATCAAGCACAGCCACCGACTCGGCAGTTCGCACGGGGTGGTTGTAGGGCTGTGGCAAAAGTCGCACGCCATAACCAATGCGAATATTTTCAGTCAGAGCAGCGATGTGACCATAGAGCGTTTCGGGGTTTGAGCAGTGTGAATACTCTTCCAAGAAGTGATGCTCTACCGTCCAGAAACTATGGAACCCCATTTTATCGCCCAGCACTACTTGCTCAACGGTGTTCCTATAGGCATTTAGCTCGCTGTCTTTTTTCCACGGGCGTGGAATGGGAATTTCATAAAACATCGCAAAATAATTAAACAATTAAAATTAAGTAATTATAATAATCAAAAAAGACGTCAAGGCAAAATAACCTGAACAAAAAAAGACAACAAACAAGAAATAGGAGAAAAAATGAAGTTTGCGATGTTTTATGAAATTCCCGTTCCACGCCCGTGGAAAAAAGACAGCGAGCTAAACG
>JAHRAM010000160.1 GCA_020027305.1 Acidimicrobiia bacterium
ACTTAAAATAAAAAATAATATGCGAACATTTACATCCGAATCAGTAACCGAAGGCCACCCCGACAAGGTCGCCGACCAAGTTTCAGATGCCGTCTTAGACAGCCTGCTAGAACAGGATAAAAATTCCCGCGTAGCCTGCGAAACCCTGCTAGCAAATGGACTTTGTGTAGTGGCAGGCGAAATTTCCACAAATGGATATGCTGATGTCTTAAAAATCGCCAGAAAGACAATGGAAGATATTGGTTACAACTCTTCAGAAAGTGGCATTGATGGAAGCAAGTATGGCGTGATTTCACTCATAAGCGGGCAGTCTTCTGATATTGCACAGGGGGTAGACAAGTCATCTTTAGAATCTCGCCTCAATCAAGCCAAAGATAAATATGACAAACAAGGAGCAGGCGACCAAGGGATGATGTATGGCTTTGCCTGTAAAGAAACTGATGCGCTAATGCCTATGCCAATATTTTTGGCACATCGTCTGGCAGAGCAACTGGCAGAGGTTCGCAGAAAAGAGCAAATCCCATATCTCCGCCCCGATGGCAAAACCCAAGTCACCGTGAAATACGATGGCAACACACCCGTTGGCATAGACAATGTCGTGGTTTCAACTCAGCACAAACCTCACATCGGCGAAGGCAACGACCAAGAGCAGGTGGTGCGCCCAGACATTATCAAGTTCGTCATCGACCCTGTAATCAGCAAATTTTTCGGCGATATTAATTGGGTGGAAGACCCCACTGCTACAGCCACTGATGAAAGCGAATATAGGGTGTTGGTGAATCCGAGTGGAAAATTTGAACTGGGAGGTCCAGAAGCAGATGCTGGTTTAACTGGTAGAAAAATAATCGTTGATACCTATGGCGGATATGCTCGCCACGGCGGGGGGGCATTTAGCGGAAAGGACCCTTCTAAAGTTGATAGAAGCGGAGCCTATGCTGCTCGCTGGGTAGCAAAACACATCGTGGAATCTGGCGCGGCTGAACGGTGTGAAGTGAGAGTGGCTTATGCTATTGGAAAAGCAAATCCAGTAGATGTTGGTGTGATTGATTTTGGAACAGCAACCGTAGACAGTGAAAAACTTCAAGCGGTTATCAAAGCGGAGTGTGAAGCTGATGGATGTTTTGACCTTCGCCCAGCAAAAATTATAGAAACTCTTGATTTGTTGAAGCCAATATATAAAGACACAGCAGCCTATGGGCACTTTGGGCGAGAAAGCAAAGATGGCAAATTCTTATGGGAAAAAACCGATCCAAAAATTGTCAAACATCTCAAATCTGAACTTAAAATATAAAACCTCAACACAAAGTATCGCCAGCTGCATTTTTAACTTTTCACCCATATCTTTTAATCATTATCTTTTACCAGTGCTATTTCTACTCAAAAAGAAAAAACACTAAAAACAAACGGTGCTAAAAAGGGCAGTCGCCCTAACAAGCAGTCACAAAATATTCAGCTACAAAAAGAGGTGTCTGCTAAAACCGTACAAAAAACAAGTTGTCAAGTTCTAGTAGATGTTGCAGCAGTCAAAAACGAGCTGACATATATATTGCCAGATGAAATTGCTTTAAAAATCCCTAAAGGTTTTCTTATCGGGGCAATGGTAAAAGTTCCCCTGAAAGGGCGTTCAGTTCTAGGCTGGATTACATCTGTTGGAGCAGCACAAGAAAACGAATTAAAAGGATTCGTAGGTGAAAATGCGAGAGACATAACAGATGCAGAAAAAGTTAAAGCAACAGAAGACATAAAAGCAAAAGGTACAAAAGTTAATAAAGACGACACAATTAATAGAGTCGAGATAATAAGCGATGAAAAGGCGACAAATAATGGCAAGACAACTCCTTACAATCTTAAACCAGTCGAATCTTTTTATAGCTACGGCCCACCTTCAGATATTTTGAAGCTCGCCGACTGGGCAGCAGATAGATGGGTAGGGCATCGAGCGGTTTTCTATAAGGCAGCTTCTCCTAAAAAAGTAATTGGCAGAACAAGCACAAACAACAACACAACACAGCTCCCACCATCTGCCCCTCCTTATAAGTGGCCTAACTTTTCAAAACAAGACGCCACTCAAAAACTTGCAGAAATTATCGACGCTCAAAAAGTTGCCAACCAAAACAAGAGCGCACAAAACATACATTCAAAAAATACACAATTAAAAAGTTCGCGCACAAGCAATATCCTCTTAGAAGTTCCGCCTGGGCTTGACATTTGGGAAATCATTGAAGAAGCAATTCCCTTTCAGCCGTTGATATTGGTTCCCTTTCCAAATCAAGCTGCCAGAATTGCTAAGCGACTGAAATCAATGGGGTTGCCAGTTGCCCTAATGCCCACCGACTGGGCGATGGCAAGAGCAGGGGGTCATATCGTGATTGGTACCCGCCCAGCAATTTTTTCACCCATAAGCGACCAAAAACTAATCTTGGTTATCAACGAGCATGAAGAGGCATATACCTCTGAGGCATCGCCAACATACAATGTTTGTGACATTGCAAAGCAACGAGCCAAAGAACTTGGCATCGCCTGCGTGCTTACCTCACCGATTGGCTCAGTGGAGAGGCGCAAATCGTTTAAGTGGGTTTCAGCAAAAACAGGAAAAAGACAACTTTGGCCCAAGCTAGCCATCGTTGATTGCACAGATGAAGAACGACAAATGGAAGGGCTTCTTACAGAACCCTTGCTTAGACAACTCCGCCAAAAAGATAAATCGGTTTTGTGTATTTTAAACGCCAAGGGCAGAGTGCGACTTCTAGCTTGTCAAAAGTGTCATAAACTTTTGAAGTGTAAGCGATGTAGTTCAGCATTACAAACGGGTGATGACCCAAGCCGACTATATTGCAACAGGTGTGAGCTGAGCCGAAGGGCATCTTGTCGGCATTGTAATTCTATGAAATTTAAACAGCTCCGTTTAGGGGTCACAAAACTAAGAGAAAATTTGGAGCAGCTTCTTAAAGAGCCAGTTTCAGAAATCACTGCTGAAACTTTAAATCGTGAAATGGCTAGAGAAAA
>JAHRAM010000163.1 GCA_020027305.1 Acidimicrobiia bacterium
GTTACACACTAGCGCACTTTCACGCAAGTCGGATGCCTATGAGCATGTCGATCCAGAAAAGGTTGGTAACTCAACTAGATATGTGATGTGGCGTGGCCGTGCGACCCGGAAAACATTTATATTTCACACTTCCCAGAAACCCGCGAAATTTGGTCTTATGGGTCTGGCTATGGTGGCAACGCCCTCTTGGGAAAAAAGTGCTTTGCCCTTAGGATTGCTTCCACAATGGCAAAGCGAGATGGCTGGATGGCAGAACATATGTTGATTATGGCTGTAACCTCGCCTGAAAATGAACGCAAATATATAGCAGCAGCTTTTCCATCATCGTGTGGAAAAACCAATATGGCTATGATGATTCCTTCCTTGCCTGGCTGGAAAATTGAGACCATCGGCGATGATATTGCTTGGCTTAGAGTTGGCGATGATGGGAGGCTTTATGCCATCAACCCTGAAGCAGGATATTTTGGGGTAGCACCAGGCACTTCAAACACTACAAATAAAAACGCACTTGAAACTTTGCGCGAAAACTGCATCTTCACGAACGTGGCTGAAACGATGGATGGAGATGTTTGGTGGCGAAATCTTACCGATGAGCCCCCAGAAAAGCTCATTGACTGGCGTGGCAATGAATGGCTTGCCGACAAAGATAGCGAGACCTTGCCCGCTCACCCAAACTCTCGCTTCACTGCCCCCGCTAAACAGTCGCCATCATATTCTGGTGATGCTGATAACCCTGATGGCGTTCCAATTTCTGCCATTCTTTTTGGCGGGCGGCGAACCGACGCCGTTCCTTTGGTTACACAAGCAAAAGATTGGAATCACGGAGTGTTTTTGGGAGCCATAATGAGCTCAGAAACCACGGCTGCTGCTGCAGGTCAAGTTGGCAACGTGCGATTTGACCCATTTGCCATGCTCCCCTTCACTGGGTATAACATGGGCGACTATATTTCCCACTGGCTAGAGATGGGCGAAAAGGGCGACTCAGATAAAATGCCTAAGCTATTCTGGGTGAACTGGTTTAGAAAGGATGAAAACGGCGACTATATCTGGCCTGGATTTGGCGAAAACAATCGTGTGCTGAAGTGGATTTTTGAACTTGACGATATTGATAAAGAGGCTGATGAGGCGACAGCAACTGAGATGCAGAACGAAACGCCCATCGGGTCACTGCCAAAAAGTAGCTCTCTAGATTGTGAAGGGTTGAACGGGTTAGACATTTCTCCATTGATTGAGTTTGATGGCGAAAGCTGGAAACAGGAAATCCCCAAAATCAAGGAGCACTTCACCTCTCTCGGCGAGCGCCTTCCTAAAGAAATGTGGGAACACTTAGATGCCCTAGAAGCCGAGCTATCTCAAAATTAATTTGTGAAAACCTTTGTACTTCCCCCACGTTCAATATTTAAAGCACGTCTTCCAGACTTCTTGCATGTGCTTCGGGATATTCAATCGCAAACTTTATTCTTTCTTTATTAAATTTAATTGATTTACGAACACTATCTGAAATATTTTCATAACTAAGCAACCTATCAATTGTTTCTTCATCAAAGTTTTCAAGCAAAAGCCCCAAAATAATATTTCTAAAAGCTGGTGCCATTTCTTCGGTATTTTCAAATGAAAGAACTACTTGGCGGTTTTGGTGGAAGGCTTCGCTTGTCATGTTGTATATTTCTTCTGCCTTTTCAGAAACAAACCCATCTTCGCCAGCGATTTCATATAACGACAATTTGAGCGGTTCTAAATTTATGCCCACACCATTTGTGCCATTTGCTTGTGTTTTTTTGCGTGGTTTGAGTAGCTTCACAATTTCTCCTTGACTATTTTCTCTTAAACCCTTTTAGTATTTTACCTTTAATTAATTTTTACTTTTTAATTAATTGTCAACTTACTTTTTTTAAATTTAGCATAATTTCTCCAAATTGGGTAGCAGCATTATATTTACATGAAATCACACTCCCACGGTCATTGCGCGGATGGCAAGCCCCATTAGAAACAGACCGCCCAGACCAAAAAGAAGGAATTTTTTGTTTGCCAGTTGGTTTCGATAGCTATAAATCAGCGCAGCAGTTATAAAAGCTAGAAATCCATAGAAGGCATGGAAGCCATCTAGGTCTATATCTTCACTCACTTGCTGGATGGAACCCAAAATAACTTCAACGGCAACAGTGACATAGGCAAAAGTAGTGAACCACCAAAGAAACTTGTGGCGGAGCTTTTTAAGCCAGTGAGCCAAGAGCGCCCACGAAGCGGCAAGCCCTGTCGAAATCACTACAAAATAAGCAAGAACATTGTGAGCCTCGCCCAAAGCCGAATTGGCTGCAAAAATCATTTCTAACTATCTACTTCTACACATCTGTTTCTATTTCTGCCTTTTGTGCCTGCTTTTTATGTTGTTTTTTGTGCCTACTTTCTGGTCTAGTTTTGCCTAGTTTTTCGTGCCTAACTTCCCAACCAATCTTTTGTTTCACAGAAAACAATGCTTAACGGCACTTAACAATACTTAACAACACTCAGAGATGCTTAAAAAGATTTTAGAGATTCCGCCGCTTCTTTCATTATGGAATTTATGATTTCTTCACAGGGTGGAGCCGAATCAATGACTCCTAGCCCAACGCCTGTTGGAAGAATTCCCACCTCGGGATGCCCATCTATCAAAGCTGCTTTTGTGAGCAGTGGAGCATTTGCTGCCAAAGCAATTTGGCTCCACTTCATTTTTTGCGACTTCTTCATTTGGCGAGCGGTTTTTAATAGCTCTCCAAATGTCGTGTCAGTCAATGCCCTAAACTTGAGCGCATTTCTCACAGCTTTTGGAAACGCCAATAAGCGAGCTCTGTCAAGGCGGCGAACAAACTTGTTGGCAATGACCCGCTGGGGCGCTCCGTCAATGGCACGGGTAACGACAGTTCCATCAGCACCAGTAGCAAAATAAATTTGTTTAACATCATCGGTAACTTGGCTTTCTGCGCTCAGCAAAAAACGTGTTCCCATAGCGATGCCAGCTGCCCCATAAGCAAGCGCTGCTGCCAAACCTCTTCCATCTGTGAAACCCCCAGCAGCAATGACAGGAATATCAACTGTATCAACCACTTGAGGAATCAACACAGAAGTCGGAATCTGCCCAGTGTGCCCACCGCCTTCTGCCCCTTGCGCAATAACGGCATCTACTCCCCACTCTGCCACTTTTTCAGCGTGTCGGCGAGCGCCAACAGTTGGCATCACCACCAAACCTGCATCCTTTAACTTTTTTACCATTCGCTCGTCTGGGGCTTGAGCAAAGCTAACCACCTTCACTTTTTCTTTTATGAAGTGATTGATACGTTCTTCAACATCTGCCATATCGGTTCGCAAGTTCACTCCAAAAGGAAGCTCGCCAACTGCTTGCTTAATCTCATCTACAGCTTTTGTCATTTCAGAAAACGACATCGTGGCCGTGGCAAGTATTCCAAGCCCTCCCGCCTTTGCCACAGCAATCACCATCGGCGGATAAGCTACCCAGCCCATTCCAGTTTGAACGATTGGATATTTAACTGAAAAAAGCTCAGTAGCTGCAGTTTTGATTTTTCCTGTCGAATTGGTTTTGGGCGAATCTATTTGAGACGAATTCTTGTCGACGGAATTTGTGTTAGTTGAAATCATGAGAGGTTGAGATATAAAGCATACATATTAATTGTTTAATTTCATATTTTTTAATTTTACGCCACTAATGATTTTTGACAAGTTTTACACAAATTAATTTAAAAATAATATCTAACAAACAATGTATCGAAATAACCCAGTAAAAACATTGCCCAACAACAACAAGTCTCTTGCTTTTTGACAAAAATATGCAAATTTAATTTAATTGCGACAATTTTTGCACGCACTTAAGAATGAACAGACAATCTACACCTAGCTAAAAACTTTTATTTACCCTGCCAACGGATTGCCCTTAAACGGCGCCCGCCACTTACATGGGTAATAATCATAAGGCCCTTCTTTGTGGCCGATAAATCCAATATCAGAAGCGTCTTTTATTTGCCTATCGCTACCAGACATCGTTGAAGAAATCGTCTCAAAGGTTGTAGAGCTTGTGGCAGTGGTTATTCCCAGAACCTCATTTAAATTGTCGCACGCTGAATTTGAAACAGTGGTTCCAGTGGGGCGTGTGGGGAAAATAGGGGCGTTTTGAGCTGTACGTTCAATATACCCATAACCCTTTTTGGCAGTTGGGTTTGCTTCACAATAGAAATATCCGTTGGTTTTATCTGTCTTTATATGAAAATAGGTAGGCGGGTTGTAGCTGGCATCACCATATTTAATTAAAGATGGATGCTTGGTCGAGTCATCAATTAGCGCCTTTCGCCAATGTCCAAAATTGTCACCGGTTGGCAAAGTTCCATCCGGTGGAAATGCTACATCACCAACATTGAAATCTTTCACCTCAATGGGCTTATGATAGCTAAAGCGAGTTTCATAATATGAGCTAAGCGATTGACACGCCCTAAAGAATGCCTGCACACTTTCAGATGCGGTTTCAGGAACCCTAAGCTCACAATTTAATTCTGCATAAGGGGCATAGAGGCTCAGGGTTGAGCTATAAACATTGTTTGTGGTTGTTCCCCTATCAGCAGTCCATCCACCGCCTGCTAAATATCCAGCACTTGCACTAAGAGCATTGTCAGGATTAATTGGGACAGGAGTAAAATCAGTTATTAAAGTTCTCTGAGTTCTAGCATTGAAATTATTGTTGTTTGAAAACTGTAAAATCGCCGACCTATGCTTTGAGGTGTCGGTTCCAGTTGAATTTATAGATTGATTTTGAATGTAGTTGAGCATTTCGGTTATGCCATAGCGAGTCCAGGTAAGCCCTCCTTCTGCTTCAAATGCATCGCTACCAGTTTTGTTTTCGGGGTTAACTCCCTTGCCCCCCAACAAATAAAATTGTGGACCTGAGGTGCCAATGCGGGTTTCTCTAACATCAGACCTAGCCCATATATCACGATAGGCTATATAGTTTTGAGCTGATGCCCCATTAGTGTAGTTGCTAAAACTTTTTGCTGGGGTAATCCAATCCACACGTTCATTTGAGTTGAGGTTTGCAATGTCAACATAATACCTTCCGCCAACTGTTGAAAGGATTTTATAGTCATATAGCTCATAGGTTCCGCCAGAATACCCTAAGTCTTCACATTCTTTGACATAGGTATTGACTGAATGATCTATATCGCTGTTTTGGAAATCAAAACCTGAATCAACAATCTCTGAGGGTCGGGTAAACGGGGTATCTGTACCAATAAGGCGACATTCTCTATATAAGCTTGAACCAGTAGGTGAAGCCAAACAAGCTGCGTCTACTGCGGTGCTGCTATCACAGTGATTTCCAGAATATGTTCCAGTGGCGGTAGCAATATCTAAATAATATCTAGGTTCCCAGAAATTTTCACTGGCCGTTCCACATACCACCGACTTGTTTTGGTCGTTATAGCCAACTGTATATTTTTCTTCACTTGTAGAAGATTTTTCAATATGGATTGGGTGGTAGAACTGCGTGTAATTGTCACAGTTGTTAATTGAATCAGGTGACCTACGGTTTTCAACAAAATCAAATGGGGAATTTTCAGAGGCATCATATCTAGTGAAAGCAGATGGGTAGCCCCTTTCTCCATAAGGTTCAGCCCTAACGCCAAATGTTCTAGACAAAGAAACATTGCCAGTTGGAAATTGAGAAGGTAGCCATAATTCTGTATAAGCATCGCCCGTAGTTACATAAGACTCAACTGCAGGTTTAATAAGCCTGCTGTACCAGTAATCCAATTGCCCGTTGATGTTTGGCAAGACATTGTTATCGACATCATACAGAAAATCATTTTTGTCAGCATCAGTACTATGTGGGAAAGTAGTTTGGCGTACATCAGCAAAAAGCTCTTCAGAGACACTACTATCAGGGTTCCCACGGATGGAACTTCTATTTCTAAAGGCCAGGTTCAAACTAGATATTGAAAATAGTTGCTCTTGACTGGTGTAGTATGGCACCGCCCTCATCACAGCACAAGTTGGTGGGTATTGTGCAGGTCGTTGAAACGGCCTATCTATAATTTCACATTCCCCAACTGTACTTGGCTGATAACCAAAACTCAAACATTCTCTTGAGCTATTAGTGTATCTGTTTTTGAATGAGCAGTGATAAGCATTTGTGCTTGCGACATAATATGCATAAACATTTGCACTATCTTCTGGCATTGCAGGGGTAGCAGTGTTGTTATCGTGGTCATAAGGGTTGCCTTCCCCAACAGCAGCCCAGCCCTGACAAGTGGATACCCAGTTAAAAGAAATGTTTCCGACTGGGTACCGACACACCCCTCGCCCAGTTGTTCTGTCAATCCTAAAATTACGGTCTGTGCCACATGGCTCACCAGAATTTTTTACTTCCTCATAAAAGCAATAGTCATCTCCGCCACTTTGACTCTTAAACTGAAGACCATTTTCATTACAAGTTGCAAGACTGGCACCGCTGATGGCATATCCACATTCAGAAGTTGAAGTTTGTGCTGAAACTTTTAGTGCGCCAACCTGCCATTTAGGGCAGTGGAAAGTGCCTGGATATTGAGGAAGCTCATTATATGAAACGCGCGTGGCGCTATCGATAGCAATCATATTAGCCACCTTGTCGCTTGCTTCTTCAATTGTGCACTTAGAATCAGTGCCACTTATTGAAAAGCCCATCAAAGGCTGACTGCCACTTGGGTCTTGTAACCCTAAACTTGCTAAAGAGCAACTTCGCCTATGGATTTCTGGGTTGACCACACACTTGTTATAGTTTCGCAATTGATAAGTTACAGTGCTCCCATTTGCTGAAGCTTCAAACGGAATATAGCCATCATATATCGCACAATATGATAGCAATTGCCAACTGGCTCGTTTTGTTGCTCCAACGACTCCAGTAAGTAGACGCTCGGGAAGAAAAAAGTTGTTTGGAAGGGGAATAAATCGCAAACCACAATGCAATTCGCCAAAAACAGAAGTGGGTCTCATTCCAGAACGAACACAATTAGCATATCCCCCGCTAGCCAATATACTCCTATTGTTTGCTCTTGCGATGGATTCTGTTGCTAATAACGTTACATCAAATGTATTGAGAGGGAACCTTATGTCACCATACTGTCTATAACGTCCCTCATACCCCTTTATAGGATTTGGAACAATATATGCAATGGCATCTTTTGCAAGATAAGCAGATGTTTGCCTATAGGTACAATCGTTGGTTGTTTGTGTCGGCTCAAGAATAACAGTAGAACCATCGGATTCAATCCAGTTTTTATTAACAGGTGTTAAAGTTGGGTTGTATTTTTTTACTTCTACTATCGAACCACCAACCGTAGCTTGTCGTGGTGGAATAAGTCTTCTCGTGGAATCAATGTCTGTGGCGGCATTTCCACTGGCACCTCCTAGTGGGGCGTGCCAATGACGAGCTTCAAGACTTGGACATATTTTTGTTTTTAGATACAGACGATCTGAAACGTTGTCGCCCAACTTATGAATGGCAGGTTCATCATCTTCATAGAGGTCATTTGCTTGAATATCTAATCGCTGCCTTTCTTCTCTTTTGCGATCATCGTCAAACGATTCTCGCAAATCTTCAATTACAGCAGTAGTATCATCTAGGCTTTCAGAGCGACCACGAACAGTATTATAAATTACTACCCCAGCACTGGCAGCAGCAAGAGCAAGCACCGCTGCAATAATAACTGTGGGAAGCGTAATACCTCTATCGTCTAAACAATTCTCACTTTTTGTAGAATGCTTAGTTCTGCGGGGAGGGCATCTCTCACATATAAAAAATTGGTGAGGATAAGGTCAAGATCTTGTCCGATACCACGAAGTTTCTGAG
>JAHRAM010000165.1 GCA_020027305.1 Acidimicrobiia bacterium
TCACCCCCAGTCCCACTTCCCCCCTTCCCCCACACTCATCCTTTTCCCTTCTTCTCACCCAATCCCCTCCCCCTTTTCACCCACCCCACTTCCCTTCTCGCACACTCATCCTTTTTCATCCCATAATAAATTTTGTGTGAGCGGATGAAAAATGTGGCATAATTGTTTTGAGTCGGCTAAGCGGTTGCGTCATTTCCACTCGTGAAAGCAATTTCATTTGTGGAAGTGCCGAGGAAGGTCGGGGCTCCATAGGGAAAGGTGCTGGCTAACGGCTAGTCAGGGCGACTTGAAGGAAAGTGCCACAGAGAATAAACCGCCGATGGCTTTTGAGAAATCGAAGGCACAGGCAAGGGTGAAACGGTGCGGTAAGAGCGCACCAGTATTTCGGGCGACCGAGATAGCTAGGTAAACCCCACCTGGAGCAAGGCCAAGTGTGAGGGGGCTTCCCGCCACGCCTGCAAAAGTAGGCGCCCTCAAGGTAGGCTGCTTAGATGGATGACCGCTCTAGACAGAACCCCGCCTATCGGCCGACTCACTTCCCCTTTTTTGCCCGCTCAGATTTTATGAGCGAATGATTAAGATGCGCTGGCACTCGGCGCACCGAGCTAGCTCATCTGGGGGCAGGGAATGTAGCCGTTCAACTTCACTTGATGAGTGCGACATATTTAAATCGCACCCATGGCAGCGGTCTTCAATTAGTTCAGCCACAGCGATGCCTATGTGATGGGCTGCTAGTTGGTCATATATCTCCACGACATCTTCGGGCAGAGATTTTGCTGTTGCCTCTCGTTTTTCTTGTTGGGTTGAAAGTTCTTTGTTCATGGCTACAGTCAGCTTTTCAAGGGTTGATTTTAGGTCGGCGATTTTTTCATCTAGCTTTGTTCCTTCGGCTTCTATTCCCTCTAGTTCGGCAGTGAGCGGATCGCTGGCTTCCATAATCTCAAGGATTTCATTTTCTAGGGTGTCTTGTTTTTCTTTTTGTGCTGAGATGGCGTTTTCTATGTTTTGTAAATCCTTTGTTCCACTGACTTCGCCTGAGTCGAGCTGGTTTTGATATGTGGCGGTCTTGTCTTCAATGCCTGCCACCTCATCTTCTAGGCGCTTTTGGTTTTGCTGGTAATCGTGTAGTTGCGCTTCTAGCTTTGCTTTCGCTCCATCGTTTTTAGCTTTGGCAGCTTCAGTTTCTGAAAGCTCTTCTAGCTCGGGGAAATTCTCAAGCTGATATTTGTTTTGGTCTATCTTGGTGTCAAGCTCTTGAAGGGTAAGCAGTTCGGCGAATTTCTGCGGTGGCATTTTTTGTTTGTATGTGTTTGGCTGTTACGCTCGATTAGTGGTCGGTATGTTTCTGGGTTAGCGAGTTAGTATGTGCCACCCAGCTTGGTGTGATCCCAGCTGATGATTTTTTCAGGTTTTACAATGACGGCGGTTCGCTTGTTGGCAAGCATCTCTGCTGCTCCTTTGGCGGTTTTTTCATCCCAGTCGGGATTGTTCCTAAGCAACACGGCAGCTGCAAATGGCTCAACCTCTTTGTTGTCATCAACCAGCTCGGCAGTTGTGTTGATGGTTATGCCCCTGAGCTTTTCATAAGTCGTGCCGTCTTCTAGCAAAATGGCAATGCGTGGGTCTCGCTTGAGGTTGACGATTTTTTGCGACTTGGTGTAGGTTTCAAAAACGATAGATTTGTCATCGTTTGTTTCGCCGACAATTCCAAACCAGAGAGTGGAGAGATGAACACTTCCATCGGCATTTAGTGTTGCCACTTGAAGGCTCTTTTGCTGGTCGATGAAATTCCAAGCCTCATCTTGGCTCATTTCCATTTTGTTTCTTCGCTTTGCCATTTTTTCTGCTCCTATCCTTTTTTGTGTTTTCTGGCAGCTTCCTTCAGCTTCCTTCAGCACGCCAAGATTTTTCCCTTACAAAAATAGATTACAAGGTTTAGGCAGAGACATTAAATGGGGCAGAAATAAAAAGGTGGGATTGGTGGGCGCTGAGGGACTCGAACCCCCGACCCCCTCGGTGTAAACGAGGTGCTCTAGCCAACTGAGCTAAGCACCCTGTATGTTCTGTATGTTTGCAGAAATGCTTTCATACAATTCTACAGACCCGACTGCGAAAGGTTGCCTTCGGGTTGTCATTGACAAGTCTAG
>JAHRAM010000185.1 GCA_020027305.1 Acidimicrobiia bacterium
ACACTCAGTTTGTGCCAGATGAATTCGTTGATAGATTTTGCATTTTGGGAACCGCCAATGACCACATTGAAAAACTCAATACCCTAAAAGCACTAGGTGTCGACCAATTTGCTGTCTATTTAATGCACGACCAAAAGAAAGAGACCCTAGCTGCTTATGGGAAAGAAATTATTCCTGCTTTTAAATAAAGCCGCAGTTCGGCGAATATTAATTTTTATAGCATTCTTGGTTTTGCTTGCACTGGCATATACTGCCTACAAGGCATTCGGTCAAGCTCTAGACGACAGGCAACGTGATTGGTGGTTTATTGGGTCGTTTTTCCCTAGAACTGACGATAGGAACATGCCTCCAATCCTTGATATTTTATCCGAGTTTGGGAAATCTCCACGTATTGGTGGTGAAACATATATCTCACAACTATTTTCAGGCGCATTATTTACGTTACGCGAGGCGTTTGTGGCATTTGTTGTTGGGTCAATTGTGGGGCTGGTATTGGCAGTTTTGCTTGCACAGTCAAAGCTAGCAGAGCGCGGTGTGATGCCATGGGTTATCGTTTCACAAACTATTCCACTTATCGCCATTACTCCATTGGTGGTTTTATGGGGGCAGGCAAATCTAGATTTCTTACCATGGGAATGGAAGACTTGGATGTCAGTGTCTGTTATTGCTTCATATCTAACATTTTTCCCAGTTGCAGTTAACGGTGTTAGAGGATTGCTTTCACCATCATCTGAGCATCTAGAGTTAATGCAATCTTATGGGGCATCACGGGTATCTATTCTATGGAAAATTCGTTTTCCGGCCAGCCTTCCCTTTCTGTTTACTGCCTTTAAGTTGGCTGCCACAGCAGCAGTGGTCGGTGCCATCGTTGGTGAAATATCAACTGGTGTAAGTGGTGGGCAGGGGTTAGGGAAACTTATCTTTGAATTTGCCCGCACATATGCAGCAGCACCAGAACGTCTTTATCTTGGGGTTATTGGCGCAGGCATCACTGGCTTATTTGCCTTTGGGCTGATAGTGTTGGTAGAAAAAACCATACTTAATTCAACTGGGCAACAAATTAGAGAATAATAAATTATGCACAAATAAAGAAACAAATAAATAAACAAACAAACTAAAACATTACAAACAAACTAGGAGAAATTATGGAAGTCGTATCAATAAGCAATCTTTCCAAAATATTTAATACGGGCAAGGATAACGAAGTTGAGGCTTTGCGCGAGATTGACCTGACCGTCACAAAGGGTGAGTTTATCGCACTCATTGGGCCATCAGGTTGTGGAAAGTCAACTATGCTTCGTCTCATCGGAGGGCTAATACCAATAACCAGCGGTGAACTTAGTGTTAATGGCAAAACCCCTACAAAAGCAAGAGAAGAGCGAGATTATGGAATGGCATTTCAGTCTGCAGGTCTTTTAGAGTGGCGAACGGCGCGGAAAAATATTGAACTTCCACTAGAGCTAATGGGTTGGAGCAAAGCAGAGCGCATCAAAAGAGCAAATGAAATGCTAGAGCTGGTTCAACTCGGTGAATTTGCTAGAAGTCGCCCAGCAGAACTTTCAGGTGGAATGCAGCAGCGAGTAGCAATTGGACGAGCGCTTTCCTTTAACCCAGCTTTACTACTTATGGATGAACCCTTTGGCGCTCTTGATGAGATGACCAGAGAACATATGCAAGACCAATTGCTTGATATTTGCCACAAGACTGAGAGCACGGTTATTTTTGTTACTCACTCAATTCCAGAAGCAGTGTTTTTATCAACTCGAGTAGTAGTGATGTCACCTCGCCCTGGTCAGATTTCTTCTATCGTAGAGACTAATTTACGCGCAGGCGACAATACAGCGGACAATACAAAGATTAGAAACGACGAAAGGTTCTACAAAAAGGTGACTGAAGTTAGAGAAGCTCTTTATGGGAAATGAGCTAACTAGATTTTCCACTTGGCTTTCTACAGCTCTCAAGTGGCTAGCACCCTTGATTTTTGGAGTGCTTATGGTCACAGTTTGGGAAGTGCTATTGCTGGTTATCAATCCTGAAAACTTTTTGCTACCACGCCCTAGTGAGATATTTTCAGAGCTAATAGACGACCTTTCAAAGATATCAGATGATCGGTCAAAAATTTGGGCAGCTACAAAAACCACTGGTTTTATAATGATTACTGGTTTGTTCTGGGGGATTGTTTGGGGCGTGGCGACAGCACTGCTGGTTACATTGTCTCGTGCAGCCAATGAAACTCTTACACCAATTGCTGTTGCTATTAACGCTATTCCAATTATTGCTGTAGCACCCCTTTTCAATAACTGGCTAGGTCTTACATCACCTAGATCAAATCAGATGGTGGTGATGATGTTGGTGTTTTTCCCGATATTTATAACCACAGCGCGTGGTCTCACCCAAGTTGATTCACAACAAATTGAGTTGATGAACTCTTATGCGGCCAGCAAGTGGAAAATTCTTCGCTCGGTTCGTATTCCAAATGCTCTCCCATTTTTCTTTACTGCTTTGAAACTTGTAGCACCTCTATCAATCATTGCCGCTATCGTGGTTGAATATTTCGGTGGAAGCCAAAATTCATTGGGGGCGCTCATTACGGCCAGTGCTAGTTTTGCGGACTATTCAAAAGCATGGTCGGTTGTAGTAGCAGGAAGCATAATGGGGATGGGTTTATATTTTGTTGCCCTAACTGCCGAAAAAATAACTCTTGCTAGAGATCGCTCGCCTCGTCTTTTGTTGATTGCTTGGCAAAAAATTACTGGAAGAACAACAGGGGCATAAACAAAAAACAATCAAAAATAACCCATATAATATTAGCTAAAGGTAAAAATGGGAGTGTTGCTATTTGAAAATTTGTTTAAAAATCTAAATACACCTAAATTTGTATGTAAATATATAAAATAATGCCTGTTTTTATACTGGCTAAATAATTCAAAAAGGAAGGAAAATGAAAAGAAAATCGAAATTTATTCTTACAATTGTGGCATTGTTTGTTACTCTTGGTTTGGTAACTGCAGCATGTAATCATAACGATGATAGTGCTTCGGGGAATTGCGACAAAGTCGACAAAGTCAAGCTCCAACTTCAGTGGTTCACTCAAGCTCAGTTTGCAGGTTATTATGCTGCTGTTGAGCAAGGTTATTATAGCGACCTCTGCTTAGATGTAGAGATTTTGCAAGGCGCAGTTGAAATTGTTCCAATAACAGTGCTGACAACTGGTGGGGCAGACTTTGCAATCTCATGGGTGCCAAAGGTGTTTGGCCCGATTGAAGGAGGGTCCGATGTTGTAAATATCGCCCAGGTCTTTGAGCGAAGTGGAACCTTGCAGGTTTCCTTCAAGGATTCCAACATTAATTCCGTTAGCGACCTAGACGGCAAGAGAGTTGGAAACTGGGGGTTTGGAAATGAATTTGAGCTACTAGCTGGTCTCAAGAAGAATAATCTTGATCCAGATAGCGATGTGCAATTGACACAGCAGGCATTTGATATGTCAGCGCTGCTAAATCGTGACATTGACGCTGCTCAGGCAATGATTTATAACGAGTATGCTCAGGTGCTAGAAGCTATAAACCCAGACACAAGTCAGCTTTATACTGCTGACGACCTAAACATCATAGATTGGAACGATGAAGGTACCGCAATGCTCCAAGATGCCATTTGGGCTGACAAGTCTAAACTTGAAAGCGATTCTAACTATCGTGATATTGCTACTCGTTTTGTAGAAGGCTCACTAGAAGGTTGGATATGGTGTCGGGATAATCCAACTCCATGTGTGGAAGTTGTTTTGAAGAATGCCCCAACTTTGGGTCGCTCACACCAAACTTGGCAGTTGAATGAAATCAACGGCTTGATTTGGCCATCCTCAAACGATGTTTCTGTGATGAACATAAACCTTGCCAACCAGACTGCTCGTGTTGCCACCGAAGAAGACATTGTTGAAAGCAATCCGGGAAGTGATTGGTATCGCACCGACATTGCAGAAGCGGCCACTAAGAACCTCAAAGACAAAGGACATGATGTTCGCGGCCTTAGCTGGCAAAAAGCTACTGTTACTTTGCTTGAAGGAGGCAAGTAACAGGGTAAAATAACGGGTATGTCCTCTTTAACGGTTGGCGTCCCGCGTGAAATAAAATCAGATGAAGGTAGGGTAGCCATAACTCCCGACGGTGTTCGGGAGTTGGCCGCCCATAATGTTGAAGTACTGATTGAAGCAGGCGCTGGCGTTACTTCTAATATCACCGATGAAGATTATGCTGGCGTAGGTGCCACTATTATTGATTCTGCTGATGAAGTTTGGGAACGTGCAGGGCTGATTTGTAAGGTCAAAGAGCCACAGGCCGAAGAGTTCTGCTATTTGCGAGATGATTTGGTGCTGTTTACTTATTTACATTTAGCAGCATACCCTGAGGTGGCAAAGGCAATTATAGATGCAAAAACTTGTGCCATCGCTTATGAAACTGTTCAGCGAAAAGATGGAAGCCTGCCACTGCTTGCCCCAATGAGTGAGGTAGCAGGAAGGATGTCTATCCAAATTGGCGCAAGGTTTTTAGAAGCCCACAATGGCGGTCTAGGAATTCTACTAGGCGGAGTTCCAGGGGTTCGTCCCGGAAGGGTTGTAGTTATTGGTGCTGGCAATGTTGGGTGGAATGCGGCATGGATTGCTGCTGGCATGGAAGCAGAAGTTCACTTGCTAGATAAAGACTTAGATCGCCTCCGCTGGACTGACCAAATTCATCGCGGGCGAATAACCACACTGGCATCAAATAGAGGAAGCATTCAAAGCGCTCTTGAAAAAGCTGATTTAATCATAGGTGCTGTGCTGGTTGCTGGTGGAAAAGCACCCGTAGTAGCCAGCGAAGAAATGGTTAAGAGCATTCGGCCAGGAGCTGTAATCGTTGACACTGCAGTAGACCAGGGGGGATGCATAGAAACCACTAAGGAAACCACCCATATGGATCCAATCTATGAATGTCATGGCGTGGTTCATTATGCTGTGGGGAACATGCCAGGTGCTGTTCCTGCAACATCCACTTGGGCGCTTACAAATGCCACGATGCCATATCTGGTAGAGCTGGCAGTAAACGGTTATAGAGATGCTGCCACTAAAAACACCCCAATTGCTGAAGAAATCGCAAACGGCATCAACATTGAAAACGGTTCATTTGTAAACCCCGCTGTAGCAGAAGCATTTGAGGTAGAGTGTGCCACTGGAAGTTGGGTATAAAAAGTCATGAGCTTGAGCTTAAAACGGTTTGATTGCGCTTAAAAGTTTTAAACAGATAAAGGTAAAGCCAGAGTAAGTGTCATACAAATATGAATCGGTGGTGCATGGAGATGGCATCGCCAGACGGGTTGTCCTAGAAAGTGTTGCCAACTTTCGTGATTTGGGTGGGTTTTTAATTTCAGAAGAAGAAACCATCGAAACCAAAACTCAAACAACAAATTTCGGCAAGCTCTTTCGTTCTGACCAGTTGGGGTTGCTTACAGATAACGACATCAAAACCATTGTAGAAGACTTAGGAATAAAACAGGTTGTTGACCTTAGAGGAAAAGATGAGCTTGAAGTTGCTGGTAAGGGGCCATTAGCCGACCACCCAGACATTGAATACTTTCACCTGCCAGTGAGTGAAATTGCACTTGCTCGCTATAAGAAGTCTGGCAATCAAAAGGATAGAAATCACAAGAACGATCCCGACCCTAAAAACACCACTGTGGGCTTTAGATATTTCAGACGTCTAATGATAGAAGCTCCTAGTTTTAAAACCATTCTCACCCATCTTGCTGAGAATCCCAAGCCCACCATATTTAATTGTGTAGCGGGCAGAGACAGAACTGGCCTTATAGCTATGCTGGCTCTAGGGGCTGCTGGAGTTTCATATTCCAGTATTGCTGATGACTATGCTGGCACAGCTCGAGTTCCAGAAGAAGAGAGAACCCGCCTACAAGACCCACGGCTAATAAAGTTTTGGGAAGATTACATCCAAGCAACTGGCACTACATATTTAAAGACCCAAGAAGAAATGACCGGGGCAATGTTTGAGTTGCTGGGGTTACTAGATGATGACTTTGGCTCTGGAGAAAAAGATTCAGGCCTTTTGGGTTATCTCAATTATTTAGATGTTCCTATTGATAAATTGAAAGCCCTTCTTACAAGTTAAGGTTTGCCAAGAAGCACTTTATATTAAATGAATAACTAAAAGGTTTATTAAAAAATATTGTTAAACGAACAGGTAGCAGTCAAAAATACCAATTGAAATACCTAGGGCATTACTTGAAAATTAAGATTTTGACAATTAAAAAATAAAATAAGTATATGGATATTAACTACAGCGAAACCGAAATTGAGTTCCGCGATAAACTCATCAGTTGGCTAGATGAGGTTTTACCAGAAATTACTGAGTCGCCTGGCAACCTTAATCGAGTTGCCCTTAGAGAATACGACACCGCTTGGCAGAAGAAGCTTTTTGAGGCAGGTTATGCTGGGGTTAATTGGCCAAAGGAATATGGCGGGCAAGGGCTTTCTCCCACAGAGCAGCTCATTTTCTTAGAAGAGACCACTCGCCGAGGAGCCCCTTATGTAGGGATGAATTTTGTCGGTTTGCTACATGCTGGGCCGACCATAATTGCCTGTGGCTCAGATGAACAGAAGGCAAAATATTTGCCCCCTATTTTGTCAGGCTACAATATTTGGTGTCAAGGGTTTTCAGAACCAAATGCAGGTTCTGACTTGGCATCCCTTTCAACTAAAGCACACAGAGATGGAGATGTCTATGTAGTAAACGGCCAAAAAATCTGGACTTCCTATGGCGATACGGCTGACTATTGCGAACTGTTGGTTAGAACTAATCCAGACGAAAAACATGCTGGCATTTCATGGCTGATTTGCCCAATGAACTTATCAGGCATTGATATTCGCCCCATTAAGTCGCTCACTGGCTCTACTGAATTCTGTGAGGTGTTTTTTGAAGATGTAAAGATTCCAGTCGAAAATCTAGTGGGCGAAGAAAATGCTGGTTGGAAAGTGGCGATGGTGACTTTTAGCTTTGAACGAGGCACTGCTTTTATTAGCGAACAAATTGGCGCTTTCTACCAATTAGAAGAACTCGCACGACTAGCAAATGAGTTGGCAGCAGAATCGGGAACTTTAGATGCTGGTATCAAGAGAGAGATTGGCGAACTAAGAGCAGCGTTTTTAGCCCTCTGGGCGCTTACAAAAAGAAATGTCTCACAAGCAGAAAAGACTGGCGTGCCAGGACCTGGCGGTTCAGTTTTCAAACTCTATTTCGGACAGGTGAAAAAATCAATGTGTGATTTAGCGCTCCGTATTTTAGGCGAGCAAGCACTCTACAGAGAGGGAAAAGATGAAGCCACCAGCTTAGATTTAGTGACTCAACGTATATACACGCTGTCACTTTCTATTGCCGCTGGCACTAGCCAAATTCAGCGAAACATCATCGGCGAGCGAATACTGGGGTTGCCAAAATGAATTTAGACCCAACTGATGAACAGCTGGCATTGGTAGATTCAGTTCGTGCTGTATGTGCTGATTATTTTTCATCAGAAAAGCTTCACCAGTTAGCAAATGATTTTAGCCCTGAGATAGCAAAAGAGATATATGAGCCAGGCTGGAATGCCCTTTTAGAGTTAGGGCTGTTTAGTTTGGTGACCGCAGAAGATAAGGGTGGCGTAGGGCTTGGTTTTTGCGAGGCAGCTCTTGTGTTTGAAGAACTAGGGCGAAATATTGTTCCTGGCCCAGTGCTTTCAACATTTCTGTGTGGGTTGCTGTCTAAAGATGACATATTAAATGGAGCGATAGATGACATTGCCCTATTTGACGACAGTAGGAAATATGAAATAGTTGCTTCTATCGATTCAACTGCTATTTCCAACCCAGACTTAGTTGATGCTGTATTGGTTTTGGATTCCCCATCTAGCTCTTTAGATAATGCAAGTATTTATTATTGTGAAACAAGCGGTTTGAAGCTCACGTCACAACTTCCCCTTGACCCACTCACGCCTGTGGCTCTAGCAGAAGAAAAGATTAACTGGAAGAAACTGGCAGATGGTGAAGCAGCCCTTTATCTCAAGAAGGTGGGCTGTGTGCTAACTGCTGCCTACCAAACTGGATTAGCTGAAGGGGCTCTAAATCTAGCAGTCGACTATGCCAAACAGAGGGAGCAGTTCAATACACCGATTGGAAGTTTCCAAGCGGTGAAACACATTTGTGCCGATATGCTAACACTGGTTGAAGTGGCACGGGCAGCAGTTTATGTTTCAGCTGTGGGGCTAGATGAAGAATGTTTTGATAGCGTGGGCAGCGAAGCTAGCAAAACCACTGCAGATAACAAAAGCAACACTTCATTTAGTGCCATCAATTTAGACGACGACCTTTCAGCTGCAAAAGTGATGGCAGGAAAAGCAGCTGAGTTCTGCGGCGAGGGATGCGTTCAAGTTCATGGCGGGATGGGATATACATGGGAGGCTGATCCACACCTATATTTAAAGAGGGCGTGGTCGATTTCTCACAGATATGGCTCAGCTGGCTACCACAGCACATCTTTAGCAGAAACATTAGCAAACTAAAACAAAACACATACAACTAAAAAATGCCGCTAGATAACGAAACACATGACAACAAAATGCATGGCGATGAAATATATGATCAAGAGATCTTAAAAACTGGCGACCGCAGAAATGTAGTTGATAAATATAGAAACTGGAAACACGAAGCCATCGTTTCTGACTTAGACACTCGCCGTCACGATTTCCACATCGCCATTGAGAATTTTCAGCACGATTTTAACATCGGGGCAGTGGTTAGAAATGCCAATGCCTTTCTCGCAAACAGCGTTCACATCGTGGGAAAGCGCCGTTGGAACAGGCGAGGGGCAATGTCAACTGACAGGTACCAACACATCTATCACAAGCCCACCGTTGAAGACTTGCTCCACTTTGCAAAATCAAAAGAGTTGGCAGTTATAGGCATTGATAACATTGAGGGCTCTGTTTCTATTGACACTGTAGAAATACCCAAAAAGTGTATATTGCTTTTTGGGCAAGAAGGGCCAGGGCTTTCCCCTGAGGCACAAGAGGGTTCTGAAATGATTTGTGCTATTCCTCAGTTTGGTTCTACCCGTTCAGTCAATGTTGGGGTAGCAAGTGGAATTGCAATGTTTGTTTGGCTTAGCCAGCATGTTCTTTGAAAAATATATCGTCAAAATACCTAAGCAAATCATAGACTAGATTTGAGACAATGTTGACAGACGGATACTTATTTGATGAGACGAAAGTAGAAAAAGTTTCTCAAGATGACGCTAAAGGGATAAGTGTCTATGAGCGAACTACACACAAACGTTGGTTTGGAGCCGTTGGGTTGTTTGGTGGATATGTTCTCCCAATTGTGCTTCAAGCACTCACTGCTGAAGTTGATGATCCCCTTAGGCTCCCTAGATCGCTGTCAGCACATTTTCTTCGTCCATACCCAGTAGGCACATTTAGAATTGAAACAAAAATTGAACGGGCTGGTTCATCTGTTAGCGTGCTCAGCTACAAGACATTTGTGGGAGATGAACTTTGTGGTTTGGGGATTGGCACATTTGGTAAAAACCGTGAGGCACAAGAATGGGAACACATTGAGCCACCGCCTGCCAAGTTATATGATAGGTCATTTGATGAAACAGCCAAAAGAGCCACAGAAGAACATAGCCTTTTATGTTTAGAAAACTTTGAGATTTGGGTTGAAGACGAAAAGATAGCTAAGGAAAAATCAGAGCTAGTGGCATGGGTTCGCATGAATCAAGAATTTGAAAATGTGAAGACGCTTGACAATCTATTTTATTTGGCAGCTGCTGATGTGGTTCCACCGGTGATTACGAAGCGAGGAGACATTGGCTCCCACTTTATGGGAACAATGGATTTTATGGCATATTTTCGCCGTCCAGATATTTTGCTTAAAGATGAGCCAGCTTTGGTTAGAATTTATAGTGCATCATCTAAGCAGGGTTATGTTGATGAAGATTGTGAGATTTTTTCACCAGCAGGGGAGCTGTTGCTACAAAGTCGCCAAATGCGTTTTACCCAAACAGTTGATCAGTCGCAAATGAACAAAAAGATGAAGGAGAAGTTAAAAGATGCCTAAAGAAGACAACGCTGATGAAGCAGTAGGCAAAAATTCAAGTCGGGGGTTTTCAACCCGTGCTATACACATTGGACAAGAGCCAAATGAGAGTACCGGTGCAATAATGCCCCCCATTGAATTAACGACCATCTATGAATGGGAAGACCTTGGTGAAGAAAAAGCACATTCATACACCCGATATTCAAATTCCAATCGGCTGGCTTTAGAAACTTGTGTCGCCAATCTTGAAGTGGCCAAACATGCCTATGCATTTTCTAGTGGCATTGCTTCCATTGATTCAGTGTTTCGTTTGCTTGCCCCTGGCGACCATGTTGTATTAGGTGGAATGGTTTATGGTGGCACAATCAAACTCTTAAAAAATATTTATAGCCAATTGGGCATTACATTTGATATTACTGATATAGACAATGGGGACGGCTCTGTTAATGTGGTAGATGCCATAGGGAAAAATATAAAGGATAATACAAAAATGATTCTTGTGGAATCCCCTGCTAATCCCTATTTCAACATCGTTGATATTGAAGCGGTTGTGGAATTGGCAAAATCTGGCAAACAAGAAATATTGTGTGTGGCAGACAACACCGTAGCAACCCCTTATTTACAAAACCCACTTTCTATGGGTGTAGATATGGTCGTGCATTCTGCCTCTAAATATATGGGCGGGCACTCAGACATATTGGGCGGAGTTGTAGTATTAAACAACGATGAGTTGGCAGAGCGAATTCATGGAATTCAAATATCTGCTGGGGCGGTGCTTAGCCCGTTCAACAGTTATTTGACGCTTAGAGGACTTAGAACTTTGGGGGTTAGAATGGATAGACAAACACAAAACGCAATGGCAATCGCTAGTATGCTTCAAGCTCACAAGAAAGTTTTGCAGGTTAACTATGCTGGGCTAAAAAGCCACCCAAGCCATAGTCTTGCCAAAAAACAAATGAAAGATTTTGGGGCGATGATGTCAGTTGTTTTAGATGGCGACAGGAGAGCCATCTCAAAATTCGTAAAGAACGTGAAGGTGATTACATTTTCAGAGTCACTTGGAGCAGTGGAGACACTCATTTCAAACCCTAATTCAATGTCTCATGTGCCATTAACTGGAACTGAATATGAGATTCCACATAACTTGGTGCGTATATCAGTTGGAATAGAAGATGAGAAAGATTTGCTAGAAGATTTAGACCAAGCGCTATCTATGATTTAGCCCCAGCTAAATTTCAAAATCTACAATCTTTATTTTTTCAAATCTTTTTTGATTTGGCTGGCAATTCCCTCAACGTCTAATCCAAGCGATGATAAAATTTCGTCAGCTTTTCCGTGTGGAATGTAGGCGTCTGGAATTCCCATTATTGAAATGGTGGCTTTTGACCCCATTTTAAAAAGTGCCTGTTCAATGCCTGTGCCAGCCCCGCCGTTTGCCAGCCCGTCTTCAACAGTGACCACCAGCTCATAGTCTGCTACTGCCTCCAGCATTTTTTCATCTAGGGGCTTGATACAGCGGACATCCCATACCGATGTTTGAATTTTATTTTTTGCCAAAATGGCACAGGCACCTTCAGCTGCTTCTAACATTTTTCCAACCGCTAAGATACAAACGGTTTTTTCTGTGCCACCCTTTATCACCTCTCTTGCTTTTAGCCCTTTGCCGATTTCGTTAGGCTTCACTTGGCGAGCGGCAGTTTTTGGCCATCGCAACACCACAGGCCCATCTTCAATTGTCATAGCGTGTAAAAACATTTCTTGCAGCTCTTGATAAGAAGATGGTGAAAGAATTGTAATGCCTGGAATTTTGCTACACAATACCATATCCAAAACTCCGTGATGAGATGGCCCATCATCACCTGTAATGCCTGCCCTATCCAAACAGAAAACGACTGGCTGGCGATGCATACCCACATCTAAGTTAAGTTGGTCAATTGCCCGTGTCAAAAAGGTTGAATATATGGCAACCACTGGTTTCAGCCCACCCATTGCCATTCCTGCTGCTGCTGCCACTCCGTGTTGTTCGGCAATGCCAACATCTAAAAATCGGTCAGGGTATCTAGCTTGAAAATCTAAAAGCCCAGTTGAATCTGGCATTGCTGCTGTGAGTGCCACCAAGTTGGGATGTTCTTCAGCTGCTTTCACCAATACTTCGCTAAATGCATTTGTATAGCTATCTGATTTCATAGTAGAGGTGTCATGCATTTGTTTTGTTTTATCTTCTTCAGCAGGGGCATATCCTTTTCCTTTTTGGGTCACAACATGAACAACCACTGGGCCTTTTACCTGAGATGCCTGTTTGAGAACTTGCTCAATTTTTTTGATGTCGTGGCCGTCAAATGGCCCAGTGTATTCCACTCCTAGGTTTTCAAAGAAGCTGGGTGGCTCCCAAACTTCTCGCACGGCAGCTTTAGTTGCTCTCAATGCTTTTTGTGCGATTTTATTTCCGAGCGGAAGTGATTCAATGATATTTTTAAGTCGTTCTTCTTGTCGTTGGTAGTTAGGGTTGATTCGGAGCATAGCTAGGCTTTCACCCAACTTTGAAACAGTTGGAGCGTATGAACGTCCGTTATCATTTAAGATAATTGTCACATCACTTCCGTGATGCCCGAGATTGTTTAGGCCTTCAAATGCCATTCCACCAGTCAAGGCGCCATCGCCAATGACTGCTACAACCCTTCGTTTGAGGTTGCCTTCTTCACCACTTTTTTTGAAGGCGGTTGAAAGCCCGTGGGCATAAGAGAGGCTGGTTGAAGCGTGGCTATTTTCTACCCAATCGTGTGTAGATTCTTCAGTTGATGGATAGCCAGATATTCCGCCTTGCTGACGAAGGCTTTCAAAGTTGGCTTGCCTGCCAGTGAGCAGTTTGTGCACATAAGATTGATGACCGGTATCCCAGATAATGGCATCTCGTGGGGAGTCAAAACTACGATGGATTGCGATGGTGAGTTCAACCACGCCTAGGTTTGGGCCGAGGTGCCCGCCCGTTTCGTTTACAACTTCAATAATCCGTTCTCTAATTTCTTGCGCCAACTCTTCAAGTTGGTCATAATCTAAGGCCCTTAAATCACTTGGTTCTTTAATTTTTGTAAGATACATTATTTGTTTTTCTAACAACTCTCCCCTTGTCTTAAAATTACCAAACTATTTTAAGATTTAGGCATTGAAGTATTTTGCCTGTGGGTGGTGACATATTATGGCAGAAGTGGTTTGCTCGGGATGATATTGCCAGCCTGTCTCTTCGCTGACTTCTATCCCCAGCTTTTTTGCATGGAGCAAGTGAGCAACTTTTTCGTTATCTTCTAGGTCGGGGCAGGCTGGATAGCCCCACGAATACCTTCCACCGCGATATTTCTGACGGAATAAACCCGCTATTGAATCACCATCTTCATTGCCAAACCCCCATTCATCTCTTATTCGTTTGTGAAAATATTCAGCTAAAGCCTCTGCCATTTCAACCCCTAACCCGTGTAAGTGAAGGTAGTCGGTGTACGAGTTTGATTCAAATAGGCGAGCAGTTTCTTCGCTGATGAGGTTGCCCATTGTGACAATTGAAAATGCGGCATAATCAGGTGTTGGGGCTAGCTTGAAAAAGTCGGCAATACAGAGCTGGTCGCTATCTTTTTGGCCTTTCCCTTGCTCCTTTTTTTGACGTGGAAATGTAAACCGTTCTAAAATTTCTGTTCGCGTATCATCACTCCACACAATTAAGTCATTGCCTTCAGAGTTAACAGCGAAATATCCATAAGCTACTGATGGGATTAGCAAATTTTTAGTTCTCACAGTATTGATACACTCTTTTAGGATTGGCTGGATTCGCTTTTTGAAATCTTCATCTGTTTCATTTATTGATTTGTCGGGTTTGTAGCCCCAGTGCATCCTAAAAAGAACTGTTTCATTTAGATAGGGCAAGATTTCATCAAGTGTTATTCCCTTTAAGTGGCGCTCACCTAGAAAGGGTGGTTCAAAGATTGGGTTATCTGTGGCAACAATTGGAGACTTCATTTTTTGGCAGCCAGTTCCTCCATAACAGAAAGCCCCTCAAATGCATCCTTGCTATAGTAGAGGTCGCCGTTATAGATTTTCTTTAGGTCGTTTTCAACGAAGCTCCTTTTAAGCGCTGCTCCACCTAGAAGCACTGGTATGTGGTCAAGCTCTTTCTCGTTTAACACCTGAAGGTTTTCGCCCATAATTAAAGTTGATTTTACCAGCAATCCACTCATGCCAATAGCGTCAGCATTTGTTTCAAGGGCTTTTTCAATTATTTCGCCAATTGAGATTTTAATTCCAAGGTTGTGAACTGTAAATCCATTGTTTGTGAGGATGATGTCTACTAGGTTTTTGCCGATATCGTGGACATCGCCCTGAACTGTAGCAAGCACAATTTGGGCTCGCCCACTGGCATCGGTTTTTTCCATATATGGCTCTAGGTATGAAACAGCTGTCTTCATACATTCAGCTGACTTCAAAACAAATGGAAGTTGCATTTCGCCCTTTCCAAATAAGTCGCCGACTACCTTCATTCCTGAAAGCAGTGTATCGTTTACGATTTCAAGAGCGGAGAGCCCTTCATCTAAGGCTTTGTCTAAGTCAGCATCAAGTTTGTCGACATTGCCCCTGATAATTCTTTCACTCAGGCGCTCTAGTAGGGGCAGGTTGTAGAGGTCTTCTTTTGTAACCTCGGTTGGTTTTTGGTCGTCTGTGATATTAAGCAGTTTTAACAATGGGTCATAGTCTGCCCCTTTTTCTGATGGGCGCTTATTTAGCACCAAGTCTCTTGCGGTTTCAAGTTGCTCTTCTTCTATTTGGTTTAGGGGCAAGATATTTCCAGCATGGATGATGGCGGCATCCAGCCCTGCTTTTATGCATTCATTTAAAAACACCGAATTGATAATGGCACGAACAGCAGGTTTTGTGCCAAAGGAGACATTTGATATGCCAAGTGAAGTGTAGACACCTTTAAACTTGCTCTTAATTTCCTTAATGGCTTTAATGGTTTCAAGAGCATCTGCTTCAGAACCTGGTTCACCAGTGGTTATTGGAAATGCCAGCGGGTCAAAGATTAAATCTTGTGGCCGAAGCCCATATTTTTCTGTAGCCAGATTATATATCCGTTCGGTAACCTTGAGCTTCCACTCAAGGTCTCTGGCTTGACCTTCTTCATCGATGAGGATGCACATAACGGCTGCCCCGAATTGCTTTGCCAGCTTAAAGACTTGGTCTAGTCGAGAGCCTTCTTCTTGCCCGTCTTCTAGATTGGCAGAATTTAAAATAGCTCTACCTCCTATTCTTTTTAGCCCTGATTCAAGCACCTCAGGTTGAGACGAATCAAGCACTAATGGAGCTGAAATCTCAGTTGCATATTTTTTGGCAAGGTTGTCCATATCTAAAACCCCATCCCTTCCCACATAGTCCACGTTTAAGTCAATGACATGGGCGCCTTGATTAATTTGTTCTAATCCGATAGCTACGCAGGCTTCTAGGTCATCTGCTTCAAGGGCAGTTGCGAATTTTTTAGAGCCAGTGGCATTGCTTCGCTCGCCGATAATGAGAAATGACGCCTCTTGTTTGAATGGCACAGATGAATATAGTGAGCTTACTGAGGGCTCTGTTTGGATTTTTCTACTAGCAGGTTTTAGGTCGGCACATGTTTGAAGCACTGCTTCAATGTGAGCTTTTGTAGTGCCACAGCAACCGCCCACGATATTGATTCCAAGCTCAGTGATATATCTTTTTAGATAGCTGGCAAACTCTGTCGGTCCTAAATCATATACGGTAGCTCCATCTTCCACTCTGGGAAGTCCAGCATTTGGAATGCAAGATATTGGAACGGGTGAGTTACGTGAAAGAGTGCGAAGGTGTTCCCCCATTTCTTGAGGCCCAGTTGCGCAGTTTAAGCCGATAACATCTGGCAAAAGAGGCTCAAGGGCAGTTAGGGCAGCTATGGTTTCTGTGCCTAGCAACATTCTGCCAGTTTGTTCTATTGTAATTTGAACTTGTATCGGCACTTGGTGAGTTTCTGCCATTGCATCTTTACACCCAGCAATAGCAGCCTTTGCAGAGAGCAAATCATAAACGGTTTCAACTAGCAAAAAGTCAACGCCGCCTTCAATGAGTGCTTTAGCTTGATCTTTATATGTCACCCGTAGCTCATCGTATGTAATCAGTCCAAGCGTAGGTGCTTTTGTGCCAGGACCCATTGAACCAGCAACCCAACATGATTTTTGTTGCTCTTTGTCTGTTGTAGAGATTGTGAATTTATCCACACACTCTCTGGCAATTTTTGCGCCAGCAAAATTGATTTCATAAACTTTGTCTTCTAGACCATATTCACCTAAAGGTATCTTTGATCCTCCAAATGTTGCTGTGGTAATAAAGTCAACTCCTAGCTCTAGAAAGCCAGTGTGCATTTCAGAGATGATTTCTGGGCGAGTTAAGCACAGAAGCTCATTACATCCCTCAAGAGACTTCCCACTCTTATCACCTATACCTTTATCATCTAGATAGCCAAAATCATCGGCGGTTAAGTTAAGGCTTTGGATGTGCGTTCCAAAAGCCCCATCGCCGATGACTACTTGTTTTTCTATTGTTTCCAAATAAGGGTGCATAAAAATAGAATACTAAGTGCAACTAGACAAGTTGCAACATTTTCTTGGTGTGCTTTTGTATTTCAAAGTGATTTAGAATTAAACTTGTTTTGTAGGGGTGTCAATAATTAATTATTCCCCCATTCAAAATTCAAACATAAAAGTTAACCAGCCAAAAAATGCTCAAAGTCCAGTTGTCAGAAAAAGCCCCAGCTACAGCGGGTGCTTTTGCCTTTCCTGTGTTTAGTGATGATTTAAAAAAGAGTACCAGTGGCAATGCTGATATAGACCTAAAGCAGTTGAAGGCACTTGGTTTTAAGGGTAATACGGGAGAATGTAAATCGTTTATTCGTGAGAAAGCAAAAAAGAGTGAAGTTTTGATTGCAGTAGGGCTGGGGAAGAAAGAAAAATTCACGTCTGCTGTTTTAAGAACTGCTAGTAGCTCGCTTGTGAAAGCAGCAAGCAATTTTAAATCAGTTGCTAGTCATCTTTTGGATGCAGTTAAAAGTGAAAAGCCTAAAGATCGCCCAGCTTTTATTCAAGCACATGCCGAGGGTTTAATCTTAGGGAGTTACAAGTATTCAAAATATAAGTCACAAAGTGGGACCCCAAAAGGCAAGTCAAGTAAAACAAGAAAAGATAAACCAGATGTTGAATTGTCTCAAGTTTTTCTAGTTGCTTCTAAGAATTCTCAAAATAACAAGCTACTTTCTAACGCAAAAGCAATCGCAGAAGCTGTTTTATTTGCAAGAGATTTAGTAAATGAACCAGGAGGCTCACTCACACCTCAGCAGTTTGTTTCTCATACTCAAGCCCTAGCTAGAAAAGCAGGTATCAGGTCTAAGGTTTGGAATAAGGCTGCCATAGAAAAAGCAGGAATGGGAGGGCTACTTGGTGTCAATCGTGGCTCTAGCCAACCCCCAAGATTTTTAGAGCTTCATTACACGCCTAAGGCAAAAGCAAGCGGGCATTTGGCGCTAGTAGGAAAGGGTGTGACATTTGATTCAGGTGGGCTTTCCATAAAACCTGCGAATTATATGATGACGATGAAATGTGACATGAGCGGGGCAGCTGCTGTGGTGTCTGCCATATATGCAATTGCCAAACTACGGTTGCCGATAAAAGTTTCTGCTTATACTCCGCTTACTGACAATATGCTGGGTGGAGACGCAACCCGCCCAGGCGATGTTTTGATTACTCATAACAAAAAGACGATTGAGGTACTAAACACCGATGCAGAGGGACGGCTAATTTTGGCAGACGCCTTGTCTATCGCAAGCAAAGCCAAGCCAGATGCTATTGTTGATTTGGCAACATTAACGGGGGCGTGCGTGGTAGCACTGGGAGAAGACATAGCAGGGCTGATGGGAAATAGTGAAGGGTTTGTAAGCCAAATTAAAGATGCCAGCAAGAGCACCGATGAAAAAGTGTGGGAGCTTCCCCTAGTAGAAGAATACAAACCAATGATTGAATCAACTGTTGCCGATATGAAAAACATAGGCGGCAATTATGCTGGAACAATAACTGCAGCATTACTGCTTCAGGAATTTGTAGATGAAAAAATACCTTGGGCTCATATTGATATTGCTGGGCCAGCTTTTAAAGAATCGGGAGCAGTTATTGGTGGAACTGGATTTGGTGTCCGCCTCTTAGTCGAGTTAGCTAGCAATTTCAAAAAGCCCAAGGTTAATTAGGTTATCTAGGTTATCTAGGGCAACCAGATTTATGAGCCCATATAAGTCTCTAATACTACATCACTGGAATGATTATCATTATCACGACAATCTGTTGTTCCCTCACCAAGAACGGCACTATTTGAATTTTTGCCATCTGGGTTATTTAAACCATTAGTAGAATTGTTGTTTGACTTATTTTCTGCAATGCTTAACTTGGCATTTGGTTTAGCATCTGTTGTATTTGATGATACTCCACTAAATTTTTCGTGAGCGATTTTCAAACGGTAGCTCAATCGAGAGACTAAGCGAGGAGGCAATTCTGGGAATTTGTTTCTGACAAACATACAGTTGTTTGGACCCATATGTATGATTCCAAAATCAGTACAACGAGACATACTCCTTTTAAGTGGTTGGCCAGTTCCGTTTCCGCCAATCAATCCAATTTCTTTTGCTAGAAGTTTTAATTCAATCTCATAGCCCTTTGGATTTTTGGCTAACCACATTCCCAGCCGCTTAAGTAGCCAAAGGCACGATGGGCCAATGATTGGTAACCAAAATAACTCAACATATAGTGAGTCTGGGTCATGTCCGATATTGTCGATTACACCATCTGTCCATGGAAGAACTTTTACTACTTCTTCTGAGGAAAGAGGTGTTTGGGTTAGGTTGGTTGGTTTGATATTAGTCATTGTTATTTCCTTTCTCTGACTTATAGTTGTATATTTTTTATTTGTGTGTTGTTGTTTGTGTTGTATATTTTGTGTGTTTGATATTTGTTTATATTTTGATATTTAGAAATAGTGCCATTTATGTTTGTGTTTTGGTTTCCATTTTTACATTGTGAATTTACGTTGCGAATTTACATTGTAAAATTGTTGAATTTGTAAAATTAGATAAATAGCATTTTTATTTCCCTTACTAAGTTAAATTGGGATTAATTTTTAAAAACGCTACAACTAATTTATTTTTTTTTATGAATATCGAAACCGACTTTGAAGACGCTATTTTGAAGGCGCG